>JAFYYO010000161.1 GCA_017557475.1 Bacteroidaceae bacterium | reverse complement strand
AGCCGAGATGCTCGACCTCAAGGCAAATCCCAACCGCAAGGCAACAGGCTCCATCATCGAATCCAGCTTGGACAAAGGACGTGGCTATGTGGCTACCGTGCTCGTCAGCAATGGCACACTTCACGTTGGTGACATCATTCTTGCCGGCACCAACTATGGTCGCGTGAAGGCGATGCTCAACGAACGTGGGCAGCGAGTAGAGGCAATCGGCCCGTCACAAGCAGCTACGGTTCTCGGCCTTAATGGTGCCCCGCAAGCAGGTGATGCCTTCCACGTCATGGACACCGACCAAGAAGCTCGCGAGATTGCTAACAAGCGAGAACAACTTGCTCGTGAACAAGGTCTGCGCACCATGAAGCGTCGTGGCTTGGAAGAGCTTGCCCACAACATTGCTCTTGGTGGTGTGCAGGAACTCAACCTTATTGTCAAAGGTGACGTGGATGGTTCCATCGAGGCACTCAGCGACTCCCTCATCAAGCTATCGACAGAGAAGATACAAGTCAACGTTATCTACAAGGCAGTAGGTCAAATCAGCGAGAGCGACGTCAACATGGCAGCGGCGGCAGAGAACTGCTTCATCGTCGGCTTCCAGGTACGTCCCTCGGCAGCAGCAAGGCGACTGGCCGAACAGATGGATGTCGACATCCGTCTCTACAGTGTCATTTATGATGCCATCGAAGAAGTGAAGGATGCAATGGAAGGCATGCTTTCGCCCGAAATCAAGGAAGAGGTGACGGCACAAGTCGAGGTTCGACAGGTGTACCACATCACCAAGGTGGGCACAGTCGCAGGTGCTTATGTTGTGGACGGCAAGGTAAGTCGCACGAACAAGGCTCGCGTCATCCGCGACGGCATCGTGGTCTTCACTGGCGCCATCAATGCCCTAAAGCGTTTCAAGGACGACGTGAAGGAGGTCAGCACGAACTTCGAGTGCGGCATCTCTCTTGTAGGTTACAACGATCTGCGCGAGGGCGACATGATTGAGACCTTCCAGGAAATCGAGATCAAGGCAACGCTCTAAGTGAACATCCTAGACATCCTTTTGCTCATTCTTCTGGGAGTCGGCTTCATCAACGGACTATTCTCAGGAGCTATCAAGCAAGTCATCTCGCTTGTAGCTTTCATGCTGGGCTTCATCATAGCCTGCCTTTATTACCAGAAACTGGCCGAAGTGTTGGCAGGCTTCCTGTCGATGCCTGCCCTCTGCAAAGTGATAGCATTTGTGCTACTATGGGTCATCGTGCCTATCGTAGTGAACCTCGTGGGCTCTTTAGTTTCCTCGTTGATGAACCACTTGCCAGTCATAGGATTCCTCAACAGGTTGCTGGGTGGTGTTGTTTGCATGGTAAAGTATGCCCTGGTGCTGGGAGCCTTCATCTGGTTCTTCTCGTCCATAAAGCTCTTGAAGGAGGAAACGATGCAAAATTCTAAGCTCTGCCGTCCCCTCAAGGCCTTGCCCGAACTCGTCTATAATACATTATATAATAAATAAGGCATGAGAGCAATCCTCCTGATGCTTCTTGTCGCACTGTTCCCCATGAGGTCGATGGCGCAGGAAGAACCTATGTCTCAGGTAATAGAACGCGGCCTTCAGAGGGCTACCAGCCAGTCGTTGCTGATGGCTAACACACTGAAAGACAAAAAGGACGCGTTACCTCGCACCTATGAGAACGGGCAGTTGCAGACTTGTCGCTACGACAACTGGGTGTCTGGATTCTTCCCTGGCGTCCTTTGGATGCTGTATGAGAACAGCGGCGACGAGCAGTTGCGACGCTTTGCAGAGCTATATACCGACCGAGTAGAACCGGCCAAGAAGCTTACCAACACGCACGACTTGGGCTTCATGCTCTACTGCAGCTTCGGTCAAGGTTACCGTCTCACGGCTGACAAGCACTATCTGGATGTCATCAACGAAGGCACTCAGAGCCTACTTACGCGGTGGAACCCGAAGCTGGGCGTCATTCGTTCTTGGGACTTCGGCAAGCAATGGCAGTATCCTGTCATCATCGACAACATGATGAACCTCGAGATGCTTTGCTTCATGACACGCGAGTTCTCCGACCGTCGCTATGT
>JAFYYO010000016.1 GCA_017557475.1 Bacteroidaceae bacterium | reverse complement strand
CTATATCAGGCAGATGGGGCTTGGCGGACAGGCTTATTTCCGCAGCCAGTTCCTGACCGATAACGTGAAAGGCATCTACGATTATCTGCAGAAGGACTACTATCCCTACCCTGCCCTCCTTCCTCCGATGACTTGGCAAAGCACTTCTACTCCAGAGAAGCCGCAACTTGTGAGCCGTGAAAGAGTTGGTGGCATCAACGAAAGACTAGAGTGGAAGACGGAAACAGAAGGTTGCAGGTTTGTCATTTATGCCAGTTCGAAGACTCCAGTCGATACAAGCAATCCGAAGAATATCGTCAAGATGACCTACGACACAAGCTTCGTCTACAGCCTTTTGGAAGCATATTATCGCAACTATCACCTCGCCATCACCGCCCTCGACCGATACGGCAATGAAAGCCAACCACTGGAGCTGTAATACAAAAACATACAGAATGAGACAAATTCTATTGTTACTGATGAGCTTTTGCCTGACAACTCAGGCTCAAGTATTCCAAAGCGTCAGCCTTGAGAAGATGTCCGGTTCAACTCCTGGAGACTGCCGCTTAGCAGGAATCAGTCCCGACGGAAGCTACATCCTAACCACAACACTGACAAATAAGGGATTGAAGCAAGTCAATCTGGAAACCGGCCAAACAAAGCTGTTGACGAATAATCCCGGAGCCGGATTCCAACCACACATCTCAGCCGATGGGCGAAGCATCATTTGCAAGAAAGTCACCTTCGACGAAAAACGTATGAGGCAGACGGGTCTGGATGTGCTCGACCTCGAAAAAGGAACTCAAAAGCAACTTCGTGCACCTGCAAGAGAGATTCGCGAAGGCGACGGGAAAGACCGGCCTGAAGTGTTCATTGAAGATATGCAGTTGATGGTCACCATAGATGGAGTGACGAAAAACCTCTCTCCCAACGGAATAGAAGACGAAACCAGCTACATCTGGCCAAGCCTCTCGCCCAATGGCAAACGAATCCTCTACTATGTTTGCGGCGTTGGAGCCTATGTCTGCGACCTCGAAGGCAAGGAGGTGAAGTTCATTGCACACGATTGCAGAGCCCCTCAATGGTATGACGACGAAACCATCATAGGGATGAACGACCAAGACGACGGCGAGATGCTCCTTTCGAGCAGCATCATGGCCTATACTCTCGACGGCAAAGTACAGGAACTGACCGACAGCTCGAAGATGCTCATGTATCCGCAATGCTGTGCCCAGAAGTGCCTCATAGTCTGCTCGGCTGCAAATGGAGAGATTTTCGTTCTTCGAACGAAGGATTAGGGATTAGAGATTAGGGATTATGAAAAAGACTATCATACTGCTGGCTCTCCTCATGCAGGCGACCATACAGGCTCAGCAAATAAAAGTATATCTCAATGCAGGACATGGCAGTTGGGGGCCCAATGACCGTCCAATGCCGACAATTCCTTACCCAATGCTTCCGGAAACTGGTCGACCTGATACTTGTGGTTTCTACGAGAGCAATACAAATCTGTGGAAGACTTTGGAATGTGGCACTCGACTGAAGAGAAACGGGAACTTCAAGGTGAAGTATTCGCGCACCAAGAACGGCCCCTACCCCTATAGAGAAGGAGCAGCCAATGAATTCAGATACAATCGTTCGCTTAGCGAGATTTCGGCCGAGGTAGATACTTGGGGAGCCGATATGTTCCTCTCCATACACTCCAATGCCACCAGCGAAGGCGCTCTGGTCAACTATCCGCTTTTCCTGTATCGGGGAACGGATGACGAAGACTATGCAGCGAACAGTAAGGCCATGTGCCAAAAGATATGGCCTCGGCTGACAGAAGCCATGCACGCAGATTTCGAGCCGATGACTCACTACAAATCCTCTATGAACATTCGCGGCGACATCGACTTCTACCATAGCAGTTGGACCAACGACAAGGGCATCACAGGCTATTTGGGCGTATTGCACCACTTGTCGCCCGGCTTCCTCAGCGAAGGATTCTTCCACACCTATCAGCCTTCTCGACATCGAGCCTTGAACAAGGACTGGTGCCGTCAGGAAGGCATCCGCTACTACAGAGGCATCCTCGACTATTTTGATGTAAACACCGATAGTCTGGGCTGCATCATGGGGCAACTGCATTCAAGGGAGAAAAGCAGCAACCTGGAACTTTTCGCAGCAATATCAGGTTCGCTCGACGAATACATGCCTGCAAACGGCATAACCGTGCGATTGAAGAACTCCGCCGAAGAAATCGTCGGAACCTACGAGACAGACCAGAACTACAACGGCATCTTCGTCTTCTACGACCTTCCTCCTGGCCGATACTACATCGAGCTGAAAGGCGAAGGCTTCAGGACCCGCCAAGGCAAAGTAAACGCAACAACGGTAAAGGCAAAGACCACTACCTACAAAAGCATCTTCATGATTGCAGGCGAGAGTACACCTTTCGACGACGAGACAGGCATAGAAGCCGTCAGCGGCTCGCAGCATTCGCCCCAGGACATCTACGACCTCAGCGGACGCCGCATTGCCTCTCCTCGAAAAGGAATCTACATCATAGATGGTAAAAAGGTCTTGATTAAGTGAGAGCAGAGTAATGCTTGTATTACTCTGCCGAGCGGAAAAGAGCTCGACGCAGTCAAGGTAGCTTTGTAACCAAACGACGCCCGTGTCGTCGGCAATCATAACGTGTTATGTTGGCAATCGTAACGTGTTTAATTGGCAATCGTAACGTGTAATGTTGGACGGTTTAACTGCAGTCGTTTGACTACTTCCCTGCCTTCAGTTTCTCTCGGAGGAAGCGAGCCGTATAACTTTTCTTGCATTTGGCGACTTGTTCGGGAGTGCCTGCAGCAAGGAGATTGCCGCCAGCATCGCCGCCTTCGGGGCCAAGGTCGATGATGTAGTCTGCACTCTTGATGACTTCGAGGTTGTGCTCGATGATGATGATGGTGTGACCGCGGGCAATCAAGGCATCGAAGGCATCCAGGAGCTTGCGGATATCGTGGAAGTGCAAGCCTGTAGTGGGTTCGTCGAAAATGAAGATGGTGGGCTTATGCTTCTCCATTCCGAGGTAATAGGCGAGCTTGACGCGTTGGTTCTCACCTCCTGAAAGTGTGGACGACGACTGCCCGAGTTTGATGTAACCCAGACCTACATCCTGCAAGGGCTTGAGCAATGAGATGACACGCTTCTCTTCATGCTCAGAGAAGAACTCAATCGCCTGATTGATTGTCATATCGAGCACGTCGCAGACATTCTTTCCGTAGAAGCGGACATCAAGTATTTCGGGCTTAAAGCGCTGTCCGTGACAACTCTCACAAGGCAGCACGAGGTCGGCCATGAACTGCATCTCGATGGTGACGGTTCCCTCGCCCTTGCACTCCTCGCATCGTCCTCCATCGGTGTTGAAACTGAAGTATGCAGGCGTGAAACCCATCTGCTGAGCAAGCGGTTGGGCTGCGAAGAGCTTGCGAATCTCGTCCCATGCCTTGACGTAAGTAACGGGATTAGAGCGCGTACTCTTGCCAATGGGGTTTTGGTCGACGAACTCGATGGCATGCACCATCTTCATATCGCCCTCCAAAGAAAGGAACTCGCCAGGTCGGTCAGCAATCTCGTCCAGTTGACGCTTCATCGCATTATAGAAGATGTCGCGCACAAGGCTGCTCTTTCCGCTACCGCTAACGCCTGTCACACAAGTCATTACACCCAGAGGGAAGCGCACATCGATACCCTTCAGATTATTGGCTCTTGCTCCCTTCACCTCGATGTAACTGCTCGATTTGCGACGTGAAGAAGGCAAGGGGATCACTTCATTCCCAGTAAGGAAACGAAGCGTATGAGAAATCTCGCCAGCCTTTTGAATGTCTTCTGCTGGACCATTAAAGATGACCTCTCCGCCCAAACGACCTGCTTCGGGACCGATGTCGATGAGCCAGTCGGCAGAACGAATGATTTCCTCATCATGCTCGACCACAATCACAGTGTTGCCCAAGTCGCGAAGCTGCTTCAGGACCTTGATGAGTCGCTCTGTGTCGCGACTATGCAGGCCGATGCTAGGCTCGTCGAGGATGTAGAGACTGCCCACAAGACTGCTTCCCAAAGAGGTCGCAAGATTGATGCGCTGACTCTCACCACCAGACAGACTGTTGGAGGTTCGATTGAGCGTTAAATAGCCCAAGCCGACATCCATCAGGTATTGCAAGCGGTTCTTGATTTCGGTCAGGATGCGCTTCGCAATCTTTTCCTCGTGTTTGCTGAGTTCGAGACTCTCAACCCAAGGCAACAACTCGCTGACCGAGATATTAACCAGCTCTGTGATGCTCTTGCCGCCCACCTTCACATAATTCGCTTCAGGACGAAGTCGGGTTCCGTGGCACTTCGGACAAACCGTCTTGCCACGATAGCGAGCCAGCATGACTCGATTCTGTATCTTGTACTGCCCTTGCCGCAAATAGTCGAAGAAAGCGTCGATGGAAAGCAAACCCCATTCGCGCTCCTCAGGCATTATATGCCAACTCTCAGGGACGAGAATATCCTTGCCGCCCAAAGTTTCGCTCTTCATCTTACCCATGCTCGGAGTTCCATGCCAGAGCCAATCCTTCTCTTCTTGAGTCAACTCGAAGTAAGGCTTGAAGATGGGGAAGCCTCGCTCAGAGTTGAAGCGGATGAACCACTCCTTCCACTCGCTCATCTTTTCGCCTCGCCAACAGACGACTGCGCCATCATATACGCTCAAAGCCGTGTTCGGGATGACCATCTGCTCATCGATGCCGATGACTTTACCGAAGCCCTCGCACTCAGGACAAGCACCAATTGGCGAGTTAAAAGCAAAGAGTTTGTCGGAAGGTTCCTCGAAGGTTATGCCGTCGGCCTCAAAACGCGTACTAAAAACGTATTTTTCGTTGTTTGGGACGAACTGCAATATGGCAGTTCCGTGACCTTCATAGAAGGCTGTCTCGCAAGAATCAACGAGTCGGGCAATCGTATCGCGGTCTTTGCCTGCAGTCAAACGGTCGATAACCAAGAAGAGCGAAGAGTGAAGAGTGAAGAGTGAAGAATCTATATCTTCTATTCTTATGACTTCTCCATCAACCAGAACCCTTGCAAAGCCACTCTTCCTATACATTTCCAGTTGTTGCTCGAGAGTGCGGTCTTCAGGACAAAAGATGGGACACATCACCATCAGCTTCGTGCCCTCGGGTTGAGCAAGCATACATTGGACGGCATCTTCGGTTGTGTGGCGTTTCACCTCTTTTCCGCTTACGGGCGAGAAAGTGCGACCGATTCGAGCAAAGAGCAGACGAAGGTACTCGTAAATTTCTGTGCTTGTGCCTACGGTACTTCGAGGATTGCGGCTCGACACCTTCTGCTCGATGGCGATTGCTGGCGGAATGCCTTTGATGTAATCGCATTCAGGCTTGTTCATACGGCCAAGGAACTGCCGAGCATAAGCGCTCAGGCTCTCCACATAACGCCTCTGCCCTTCCGCATAAAGCGTATCGAAAGCCAAACTGCTCTTACCGCTTCCGCTCAAGCCCGTGATAACCACAAGCTTGCCTCGAGGAATCTCAAGGCTGACGTTCTTGAGGTTGTTGACTCGAGCCCCTTTTATCTGAATGCAATCGTCCATTTTTGCAAAAAGGTTAGCAACGAACTGACTTAATCATCAAGGTCGTCCAACTCCTCAGGAAAGTCTTCCTCGACCTCATCTAATTCGTCCAACTCATCACTAACGTTGTCCAATTCCTCATCAAATTCCTTTATTCCGTCCTCGAAAGATTCCATTGCTTCCTTGAATGCGTTCTCCAGATCGCCAAACTGTTCCTTGAGGTCGTTTTCGTCAAAATCGCCATCCATCAAGCCTTCCTTGAAACCTTTTGCGTAAGAGCCAAAACTAGAAAGAGCACCAGAAAAAAGAGATGAACCATTCTTCATGATAACCTTATAGAACTTGGCTTGAAGACGGCCAACCTCCTCCAGTTGTTCACTTGTAAATTTGCAATCGTCTATATCATCATTTATAGCTTCCAACTCCTTCATAATCCCGCTCCACTCTTCCATATCATATTTGTCGCCATTCTTTTCGATGCGTTCCGACAACTGCTCAAGCTTGTTAATGGCTCTTTCTTCTTTGGATTGGCATGAGGTTAAACAGAACAATCCAAGCATGAGGACTGTCAAGGTTAATAAAGCTTTCTTTTTCATCTTTAATAATATTTAGTTATTCGTAAATTATTTCGTTATCTCACCACAAAGGTCGCTATTCATCATTTCCTTTATCTTCTCTTTCGGCAGTTTGTGGCCAAGCAGGAACATGAGTTTCGTAATGGCACATTCGGGAGTACTGTCATAGCCGCTTATCACGCCAGCCTCAATCAAGGGCAGACTTGTCTCGTAAAGTCCCATGTGGACGCAGCCCGACTGGCATTGCGTAATGTTGACCATCAAGAGTCCTCGCTCGTCAGCATCCTTGAGTTCCTCCTTGAACCACTTCAACTGAGGCGCGTTTCCTGCTCCAAAGGTGCGAATCACTACTGCTTTCAGGCCTGGAATGTTGAGTACAGAATGCACGAGGCTCTGCTGAATGCCAGGGAAAAGCGTGAGCACAACCACATCTGGAGCCACGAGATAGTGCGGCTTGAAAGGCTTATTGGGGTCAGGCTTACGGATGGCTGCCTCGTTGAACTTGATGTGCATTCCAGCAGTTGCGAGGTCGGGATAGTTGAACGAACGGAAAGCGTTGAACTGCTCTGCATTTATCTTCGTCGTCCTGTTCCCTCGCATCAGCTTTTCCTTGAAATAGATGCAAACCTCAGGCACAATCGGAGAGCCGTCTTCGTGCTTGGCCGCAGCTATCTCGATGGCAGTAATCAGGTTCTCCTTTCCATCTGTCCGAAGCTTTCCTATCGGCAGTTGCGAACCCGTAAGGATGACGGGCTTGCCCAGATTCTCGAGCATGAAACTGAGGGCTGAAGCCGTATAGGCCATCGTGTCTGTTCCGTGCAGAATGACGAAGCCGTCGTAGTTGTCGTAGTTGTCTGCGATAATCCTGACGATTCGAGCCCAATGCCCAAGCCCCATATCGCTGGAATCGATGGGAGGGTCGAAAGTGCAAGCATGTATATTGAAGTCGAAGCGTTTCAGTTCCGGCACTTCATCGAGGATGAGGTCGAAGTTGAAACTCTCCAGCGCTCCCGTCTCAGCGTTCTCCCTCATGCCGATGGTGCCACCAGTATAAATAAGGAGTACACTTGGTCTATGTCTTTTATGAAAGTTCATCGTTCGTCTCGCATTACCGAGTGCAAAGTTACGAAGAAACTGGGAAGCAAGCAAGTATGGATGACAAGTTTAGTGCTTTCCTTCGAAAAAGCATGAATTTATTTGGCTGTTCAACCTTTTTTTTCGTAACTTTGTGGCTCTAAATGTTACAAAAATGATGAATTGTGCCTTCTTCGACGGTTTGATTTATGCAATGCTGGCGATGGCCGTTGTGGTCTTCGTAAGCCTTTATTTCATGACGGCTGGCTATGGGCAGTTCCGCACGAAGCAGTGGGGCTGGAGCATCAACAACAAGGTGGCTTGGGTGCTTATGGAGATTCCCGTCTTCCTCGTCATGCTTGCGATTTGGAGCGTCTCGCCTTTGAAGTGGCACTTGCCCCAGTTGGTTCTGTTCGGAATCTTCGAGTTGCACTACTTCCAAAGGAGCCTCGTTTTCCCGTTCTTGCTGAAAGGCAAAAGCAAAATGCCAGTCGCCATCATGCTGATGGGCGTGGTTTTCAACCTCATCAACGGCCTGATTCAAGGTGGAGGACTTTATTGGTTTCCCAACCCAGAATTTGAGCAAGGCGTTTCCTACTTGCTTCGCCCGAATGCGATTATAGGCATCTTGCTCTTTGTCGCAGGAATGGCCGTCAATCTTCACTCGGATCATGTCATCAGACATCTTCGCGAGCCTGGCGACACGAAGCATTATCTCCCTCAAAAAGGCATGTATCGCTATGTGACTTCGGCCAACTATTTGGGCGAAATCATGGAGTGGACAGGCTTTGCCATCGCGGCTGCAACGCTGGCGGCATGGGTGTTCCCCATCTGGACGGCAGCAAATCTCGTGCCTCGCGCCCACGCTATATATAATAGGTATAAGGCCGAGTTTGGCGAAGAGGCGCTTGGCAAACGAAAGAGAATCATTCCGTTCATCTACTAAATAATAATATGGAAAACAAGATATTCGAGGAGGCTCACATCGGGCCGCTAACTTTGAGGAACCGCACCATCAGGAGTGCCGCTTTCGAAAGCATGTGTCCAGGACACGAACCCAGTCAGATGCTCTACGACTACCACACGAGCGTGGCTCGAGGTGGCGTGGGAATGACGACTGTAGCCTATGCCGCCGTGACTGAAAGCGGATTGAGTTTCGACCGCCAATTGGTGATGAAGAAGGAGATTATCCCCGGTCTTCGCAAGTTGACAGACGGCATTCACAAGGAAGGCGCTGCGGCTGGTATTCAGCTCGGGCATTGCGGAAACATGAGTCACAAAGCCATTTGCGGATGTATTCCTGTGGGTGCTTCGACGGGTTTCAATCTCTATAGCCCTACCATCGTTCGCGGCCTTCGAAAGGATGAACTGCCTGAGTTGGCAAAGAAGTTCGGCGAAGCAGTCAATTTGGCTCGAGAAGCAGGCTTCGACGAGGTGGAAATCCATTGCGGTCATGGCTACCTTATCGACCAGTTTCTCAACCCTTACTTCAATCATCGCAAGGATGAATACGGCGGCTCGCTTGAGAACAGGATGCGCTTTATGACGCTTTGTTTGGAGGAGGTTATGAAGGCGGCGAAGGACGATATGGCTGTGGTGTGCAAGATGAATATGCGAGACGGCCTGAAGAACGGTGTTTCGTTGGAAGAGCACAGCATTCCTGTGGCTCGCAGATTACAGGAGCTTGGCGTTCATGCTCTGGTCTTGAGTGGCGGTCTGGTAAGCGCTACGCCAATGTATGTGATGCGAGGTGAACTGCCTTTGCAAACGATGACGCACTACATGGACAAGCCTTGGCTCAAGTACAGCATTCGTTCCTGCAAACCAATCGTCAGAAACATCATGACCAAGCCCGTTCCTTACAAGGAAGCCTTTTTCCTAGATGATGCCTTGAAGTTCCGTGAGGCCATGCCCGACATGAAGTTCATCTACGTAGGCGGCTTGGTGTGTGGCGACAAGATAAACGAGGTTCTCGGTCACGGCTTTGAGGCCGTTCAGATGGCTCGCAGCCTTCTCAATGAGACAGACTTCGTGAACCAACTCAAGGAAGACCCTCATCATCGTTGTGGTTGCAAGCATAGTAACTACTGCATCGGCAGGATGTACACTTTAGAAATGGCCTGCCATCAACACCTCGAAGAGCCTCTTCCCGAGGATATAGTAAAGGAGATTGAACGCATAGAACAAGAACAAGGAAGGTATGAAGCGTGAAGAGTTTTCTCCCTCCTCGGAGGGAGTTAGAAGGGGGCTGGCCATCATAACAGGAGCAGGCACAGGAATGGGCTTCGAAGAAGCGAAGGCTGTGGCTGGAAAAGGATTTCACACTATCATGGCATGCCACCATCCAGATAAGGCAGAAGAGAAGCGACAAGAGATTATTCAAGAGACAGGAAACGAGCATGTTGAGGTCATGGGTCTCGACCTTGCAGACCTCAGTTCCGTTCGGCGTTTCGCAGATGAAATTAAGGCTCGTTTCGAGCATCTCGACCTCTTGATGAACAATGCCGGAACCCTCGAGACAGGACTTCACAAGACTGTGGATAACCTGGAACGAACCGTACAAGTCAACTATGTAGGCCCCTTCCTACTTACCCGCTTAATGCTGCCACTGATGGGAGAAGGAAGTCGCATCGTCAATATGGTGTCGTTGACATACAAGTATGGAAGCCTGGACTTCCCCGACTTCTTTACTCGAGGCCGAAAGGGAAGTTTTTGGCGCATCCCCATCTACAGCAACTCCAAACTGGCGCTGACATTGTTCACTCTCAATCTCGCAGAGCGCTTGAAGGACAAAGGCATCACGGTGAATGCGTCCGATCCTTGGATTGTTTCGACGAACATCATTCGCATGCACAACTTCATCGACCCATTGACCGACATCTTCTTCCGCCCCTTCATCCGCACGCCACGACAGGGAGCCGACACAGCCATTCATCTCCTTTTGGACGAAGACAAGGCTGGGCAGACAGGAACCTTCAACCGCTCGAACCGCATCATCGACGTGGGAGACAAGTACCTACACCATAAACAGATGCAGGAATTGTGGGACAGGACGGAGGACATCGTAAAGAAGTTCCTGTAAGTACGCGTCTCGATGCCAAACATAACGCGTCTCATTAGCCATCGACACGCGTCTCATTGGCAAACGTAACGTGTATCGTTGGCAGATACGTTAAAGTCAAAGGCAACTTCCCAATGAAAACGATTCTTATTGCGATGTTGATAGCTTTGCTGGCTGGTGTGGCTTACGTCAGCTGGCATTTGTGGCGACTTACGCCTTATGGCAGTTTCACAAAACTTTCCGTCGTGGTGCTCTTCCTGCTATGGATGATGAGTGTCTTCGTGTGCCTTTTCGCGTCGGAGCGCTTCTCTGTTCCAGTCGCGACGGTTCTCTACGAAGTGAGTTACACTTGGCTCATCTTTTTCCTGTATTTGCTGCTTGTTTTTATTGTTGCAGACGTGCTGTCGCTCTGCCGTTTGCTTCCGAAATCGTTCCTTTGCGATAGCGGGACAGGCTTGTGTGCTGTCTTCGGGATTGTCGCTGCAATCATGGTTGTCGGCAATATCCATTACCATCACAAATACCGCGAGGAATTGACAATCCGCACTTCGAAGCCGCTCCGGAAACCCTTGACCATCGTCTTTGCCAGCGACCTGCACATCGGATACCACAACCGCAGAGCCGAGCTTGCACGATGGATTGACCTCTTCAATGCAGAGCAGTCCGACATGGTGCTCATCGGTGGAGACATCATCGACCGCAGCACTCGTCCGCTGTTCGAGGGAGATTTTGCCGCAGAGTTCCGTCGGTTGAAAGCTCCCATGTTGTCTGTGCTCGGCAACCACGAGTATTTCTGCGGAGTGAAGAATGCCGAAGCGTTCTTCTCAGCCTCTGATATCAGGTTGCTGAAAGACGAAAGCC
Organism: Bacteroidaceae bacterium; assembly: GCA_017557475.1. The sequence continues at coordinate 1,808 of JAFYYO010000016.1, read as the reverse complement.
TTGATGTTGAAGGTGTTCGCATCATCGGCAGAAACGACAGAAGCAACCGTCGTCGCCTTCCGCTCTCGCAACTGGCAGACAGTACGGAGGTCTTCACCATATTGCTTGACCATCAACCTTTCGACCTGAAAGAGGCGGAGGAGGCAGGCATCGACTTCCAGTTCAGCGGTCATACTCATCGCGGTCAAGTGTGGCCTCTCTCATGGATAACTGATGCGATGTACGAGAAATCGTGGGGACACTACTCTCGAGGCTCGACGCGCTACTACGTCAGCTCCGGTCTGGGCATTTGGGGACCGAAGATTCGCATCGGCACTCGCTCGGAATATCTGGTCCTACACCTCGAACCGGAATAAAGTCTTTCATAGTCTAAATGTAACTGTAACGTTTTATAATAGCAAACGCCGCAGGCTAAGATTTTTCTCTTAACTTGCGGCGTTATAGTTTTCCCTTAATAGGAACGATCGCTTAAACCTTTGGCAGCTTGTCGAGGGCAGCTTGGATTTCCTCGTCGGTGGGAATGTAGTCGGTCATCGTTCCGTCGTTGAAAGCCTGATAGGCATAGAGGTCGAAGTAACCTGTGCCTGAGAGGTTGAAGACGATAACCTTCTCTTCGCCTGTCTCCTTGCACTTGAGGGCTTCGTCGATGGCTGCGCGGATGGCGTGACTGCTCTCGGGAGCGGGAAGCGTTCCTTCTGCGCGAGCAAAGATTTCGGCGGCCTCGAAGACTGATGTCTGCTCGTAAGCGCGAGCTTCGAAGATGCCTTCGTCGTATAGTTCGGAGAGGATGGGGCTCATGCCGTGGAAGCGAAGTCCGCCTGCATGGTTGGCAGAAGGAATGAACTGACTGCCGATGGTGTACATCTTTGCAAGAGGACAGATGCAACCTGTGTCGCAGAAGTCGTATGCGTAGATGCCTCGAGTGAAGCTGGGACAAGAAGCCGGCTCAGCACCGATAATCTTGTAGTTCGCCTCGCCCCTTAGAATCTCGCCCAGGAAAGGAGCAGCAAAGCCTCCGAGGTTACTGCCGCCGCCTGTGCAACCAATCAGGATGTCGGGCTTGATGTTGTACTTCTGAAGCGCCTTCTGCACTTCGAGACCGATGACCGTCTGATGCAGAAGCACCTGATTCAAGACGCTGCCCAACTCATAGCGATAGCCCTCGTTTGTAACTGCGACCTCGACTGCTTCGGAGATAGCGCAGCCGAGAGAACCTGTCGTGCCTGGGAACTCAGCCAGAATCTTGCGGCCAACCTGAGTCGTGTCACTTGGCGAAGGAACGATGCTCGCACCATAAGTACGGATGACTTCGCGGCGGAAAGGCTTCTGCTCATAAGAGCACTTCACCATATAGACCTTGCAATCGAGTCCGAAGTACTGGCATGCCATACTCAGAGCCGTACCCCACTGACCTGCACCAGTCTCGGTGGTAACGCCCTTCAGGCCTTGCTTCTTGGCATAATAAGCCTGAGCAATGGCAGAATTCAACTTGTGGGAGCCGCTGGTGTTGTTGCCCTCGAACTTATAGAATATCTTGGCTGGCGTGTCGAGTGCCTTTTCCAGGAACTTCGCATGAACGAGTGGACTTGGGCGGAACATCTTGTAGAAGTTGAGCACTTCCTCAGGAATGTCGAACCACTTGGTATCGTTGTCGAGCTCTTGAGCTACGAGTTCTTTACAGAAAATCGGCTCCATTTCAGCCGCTGTGAGAGGCTGACCTGTGCCTGGATTCAGCAGAGGTGCCGGCTTCGTCTTCATGTCAGCACGCACGTTGTACCATTGCGTAGGCATTTCTTCCTCGCTCAGGT
>JAFYYO010000160.1 GCA_017557475.1 Bacteroidaceae bacterium | reverse complement strand
TTTGTTATCCTGAATCAATCCTTTTACCTTGTGTGTCCTAATCCTACGCCGTGTTCTCCAGCATTCAGTCCTGCATCAAAAGCCCTCGATGCCAACTCCTGTGGCGAGTCAACACCAGGCTTGAAATAAACATGGGGTCTGTCAGGCCCATGATGCTCCATGAAAACAGAAGGCCCACTGTGATGGTGGAAGTCATGGGTCAGCTCGTTTGTGATGGCAAGTCCGGCAAGCAAGGCTCCACCGATCTTTGCGCCCAAGCTGGTGTGCATACCAGGAATGTTTTTCATATCCACCTCACTGAAGATGTGGGAGAAGAGCTTCATGCGATGATAATCATCGATGGCCATGAACTTATCATACTGCTTCTGAGTAATCTCATGGCTGATGCTCTCGCCATTGATGACCGCTGTCATGCGGTACTTGGCTTCGCCCTTGGCATCCTTCTCGATTTCGCCCTGCTCATTTCTGACTGGCTCAACCTTGATGTCATCGACACTGACTTCACGACCATGCTTTCCCTCACGATACCACGCCTTTCCCTCATTGAGTTCATAGAGGGCATTTCCATCTACATGGGCAACGGAACGGTCTTCTGGTTCAAGCTGTACCTGTCTGCCGTCCATAGTCAGGGGTATGTTCGTCTGTTCCAGAATCTGTGTCTGGCGGTCATTCAGCTCTGCCTCGACTTCTGGTTTGAGCTTGATACCAATCTGCTCCTTGGAATTGAGCATATCCATCGTAATCTTCTCGCTGAAGTCGCCTTTGATGACATCATTGAGAATGTCGAGACGCTGCTGAACTGGCACTTCCTTGATGGAGTTGCTTGTCAGCTTCTTAACTTCATCCTCTGTCAGGTCATAGACGAAATCCTGCTTGGTGGCAGAGGACTGAATGGTGAGAGTCTTTTTCTCTGGATCAATCACGATGCCGTGACTGTCCAGACACTCCTTGAACTTCTCATTAGAGAAATAAACTTTTGAGGTGATAAGCTCGTTATATGGCTTGGCTGGTTCCAGCTTCCGTGGAGCCACTTCCATAGGAGTGATGACAGTCTGAAGGTTAGCCAGTACATCCTGCTTCGGAGGCTGAACGGCTGTCTGCTGTCCTTTATAGTAGAAGCCGTAACCTCCATTCTGCAACTCTCCTGGTTTGATGCGTCCATCAGGACGATCAGGAACCATTGGAGCACCCTGCATGAAGAGCGCACCACCGACACGTCGCATGTGGAAACCTGCTTGCTGTCGAGGTGTCCAGCCTAAGAAGAAGCGGTCGTGCATACCCCACATGGGCTGCAAACCACGTCTGTCCCAAGCCATACGGCCATACTCACCGACACCAATCCTGTAGCCGTGAAGTCCCATGGCAACACGTCCGTTGGCATTACGGGCATGGACGAAGTTCCTTGGAACATAAAAGTCATTGCCGACAAGAGCCGCAAAGGTGTTGTAAGCATTCTTGTTGGCATAATTTGTTCCCCAATCTGTCATCGCTTTCATCTGCTGTGCAGATATGGGATAGGTGAGAAGCGGAGAGTCATGCCCTTGAACAGCCAACTGGAAACCCTCGCCCTGACGGATGATGTGCGCTTGCATACCATTACGTCTGAGGATGTCTTGCAGCTCTGGCGACAAATCGCCTCTCAGTGGTAGAGAATTGGAACGTATCGACATAATAGTGTTGTTTAGGTTCAACAATCAGGCATTGCCGTCAGCCAGTGCCTTTTCAAGTTCTTCTCCTTTGTAGTCAACGAACTTTTCTGCCGACTCATCGCCAACAGACAGTCCGCGTTCTCTGCAGAAGTCAGCATATTCGTTCTGCCATTCTTTGGAGTGATGGTTCACATAGTCAAGCCAGCCAAATTCGCCGTCCTGCTTCTTCTGAACCAACTCGCTTTCGGAATAATACTTGTTTGTAGCCATTGTCCTTTCTTTTTAGGGTTTTCGTTTCTGATTAGCGCATATGTCCCATGCTTCTGAGACCTGCCTTTTTCTGCTCATTCCAGAGTTCATCGGTGTAGTCCTCTTCCTTGACGTAATCCAGATTGCCGTCTTCACCCATGACCCAACAGCCGTAGATGCCGAAGGTGAACTTGTCCCAATCACGGGTTCGCTGTTCGCTCCACATCTTGGCATCGCCTGAAGATACACGTACTCCAGTGCGGTTGTTAAGGTCGATACCAACAGTGATGGGTTCGTCATCGTCGTCACGGACAAAGGTGACAGGCTCACCATTCTGGAGGTTGTTGAACTCGGCTTCGCTCAGATGGATATCCTCTGAAATGAAGTGGAGGTTACGGGCGATAACCTGGACTGGTGCAGACAATACCTGATTGGTCTCGTTGTCAA
>JAFYYO010000159.1 GCA_017557475.1 Bacteroidaceae bacterium | reverse complement strand
GGTAAGAGACAAGCCGCCCTAATCACCCCGCCCCTCAAGGGGTGGGGAGCTAACGCGACACAGCTAATTTGCCATTTAAAAGAAAAACTGCATTTTTCTTTGGCTTTTTGCTCTTTTTTTGTAACTTTGCAAAGCAAAACAATCAAAACAGATGATAAAGAAGGAAGATGTGCTTGGAAAGCTGCCCGATTTGGATGGGGCGCTTTCGCCAGAAGAACGTGAGCTGATCCTCAGTAAAATGCAGGTTCGCACTTATCGTAAGAACGAAACAATCTATCAGGAGGGGGATATCCCTTCGCATCTGCTTTGCCTGATTTCAGGCAAGGTGAAAATCTACAAGGACGGCGTGGGAGGCAGAGCACAGATTGTGCGTGTGGCCGATGCTGTGGAGTATTTCGGCTATCGTGCGGCCTTTTCGGATGAGAACTATGTGACGGCAGCTGCGGCTTTCGAGACTTCCGTCATCGCCAGCATTCCCATCGGTCTCGTTCGTCAACTTACGATGCGAAATGCTCAACTGGCTTGGTTCTTCGTCAGAAGGCTGGCAATTGCCCTCGGTAAGAGTGATGCGAGGACGGTCAACCTCACACAGAAGCACATTCGAGGTCGCTTGGCCGAAAGCATCCTGTTCCTCAAGGAGAGCTACGGCACAGAGGAGGACGGCCGGACATTGAGCGTTTATCCGAGTCGAGAAGATATGGCGAACCTGAGCAATATGACGACGAGCAACGCCATTCGAACGCTGAGCACCTTTGTTCAGGAAGGCCTCATTGCCCTCGACGGACGCAAGATAAAAATCCTCGATGAGCCAGCTCTTCAGAAGATATCACGCTTGGGATGACTTGGATTAGAGATTAGGGCTATGAAACGATACGTTTTGCTTTTGTTGGCTTTGCTGGTTTGCTTCGGCAGTTTCGGCGAGAGGCGACTGGTAGTCGGCAAGTTTGGCGATAAGGCTGTGAAGGCCTATCGGAACAAGATTCCGCAGCAAGCTGAGGGCTACTACCTGAAGGTCACTCCAACGGAAATCGTGGTGGCAGGAAGGGACGAAAGCGGACTCTTCTATGGAGAGCAAACACTTAAGACTCTTCCACTAAATCCCTCTCCCTCTATGGCGAGGGACTTTAAAGAGTTTCGCCCTTTAGAAGGGGAGTCGGAGGGAGCCTGTGGTTTTGAGATTCGCGATTGGCCGAGCGTTAGTTGCAGGGGGGTCATCGAGGGTTTCTACGGCAATCCTTGGAGCCATGAAGACCGACTTCGTCAGTTCGAGTTCTACGGCAAGCACAAACTCAATATCTATGTCTATGGGCCCAAGGATGACCCCTATCATCGTGCACATTGGCGAGACCCTTATCCTGAGGCAGAAGCCGCGAAACTGAAGGAACTTGTGGAGGCTGCGCATCGCAACCGAGTGCAGTTCGTCTGGGCGATTCATCCTGGCGGCGACATCAAATGGAACTTGCAGGACAGCCTTGCTGTGGTGAAGAAGCTCAACCTCATGTACGACTTGGGCATCCGAACTTTTGCCGTCTTCTTCGATGACATCGGAGGCGAGGGTGCG
>JAFYYO010000158.1 GCA_017557475.1 Bacteroidaceae bacterium | reverse complement strand
TCATCCCCTTGCGAGGTTCCATAGGGCAAGCAGCCCTTGGTGGGTTCTTAGGGCAAAGCCATAAGCCCCTCGGGAGAGCCCACAACTACGAAAGCGAAGCTCGTAGTTATAGTGGGCTATATCAAGGGCAAGCCCTTCATTACCTCCGCTGACACGTTTCTGTTTACGGCACGCCATCATGAGTTTCTTCCTCGTCGTCGCAGACCTCCAAATCAAGTTTCTTCACCAGTAACCCAATGGCAGGATTCCTGCATATCATATTTGCCAAGATTTCATGAGCTGTAGGCTTCATCAGGAAGAAGTCTGCCACATCAAGCCCTTTCTCCCGTTGTTCATCAGTGGCAATCTGCTCTATCACGTCAGACATCGTGACGCGTTTACAAATGGGCGTTAACATCTTAGACTTCTTCTGCCACTTCTCCCACCCACCAAGATCAGGTATCAGGACAACACTTCTCCCTCTCAATACCTGAATGGCATTCTCGTTAAAACAGCCATCCTTTCCTCCTGTTGCCAACCACAAGAGATCGGGCATGAAATGGGTCATAATGAGGGCTGTCTTCTCACTCTCCACCAAAGCGACAGTTGCAGTAGGCTTTTCACGAAGAAGGTGCTCACCAAACAGACATTGCACTAAGTGGAAGTCTGCCAGTTTCAATTCAGCATGCGCCCATGTGACTAAACTCTTCGGTTCTTTTGTCCGATGGCCAGTCTTGCAGTCATAGCCCATCAGTTTGCCTGCTCTCACATTCCCGTTGGTGTCTATCTGCCAGAATACAGTGCAACCGCCCCATTTTTTCCCCGTTCCAACAAGATAAAGGCGGAAGATGTGCTTAGTTTCGTCTTCACCTATGATACCACAGAGATACTTGTACAGCGGATTCGCAGTCCGATATGCCGACAGACTCTTGCTGACAAACTCCATAGGGATGAAAGATGGTTCGACAGGCTTGGGCTTTTCTTTCCCTTTCGTTGCCCTTACCTTATTATATATAGGAGCATTGTCATCCCAGTCTTTGGGCTTCATGTCTGGATTGTCATGGAAATAGTCCTTGGGAGTATAGTGATACCCGCAGCTATTCTCGTGGTCACACCTGCCGACATAGTCAGGGAATTCTATTATGCCATCTTCGTCAATATAGCGGGTAAAGCATCGTGATTTCTTACACTCAGGACAGGCCGTCTTAATGCCTGGACGATACTTCTGCAAATGAAATCTGTAATCACTCATTGTTGCCTCCTTCCTTTTGTGCATCGGATGCACTCTGCACTTCTGCACTTTGCACTTTCTGTTCGTCATTTGCATCCACGCCATTGGAGAGTGCAGAAGTGCACGGTGCAGTTGTGCAATGCTTCACTACTTTCTCATAGAGTCCCTGTTTTACCTTCAGCAATACAGGGGGATTGGTCTCGCAGAGTCTTTTGAGAGTAGAGAACACGGTACGGCGTGATACACCGGCCTTCTGACCAGCCAACTCAGCTTCTGCGGAAGTGAAGGTATCGCCAACCAATGTCAGCCAACCGTCCTGATTACGGTTCGGTTCTTCCATTCCAGACAGTGCCTTTACCCGATTGTATGAGTCCTCAAAATATTCTATCAGTTGTATGGCTCCTTTGACCGACGTGATATCGATGCAACTCATCTGACTGTCACCCACAGCCCACCGCATCACCTGAAGAATCAATGCTAGACGGGCTGCGTTGCCGTTGAGCTTTACCTTTCGACTCTCCACCTCATTATCATCCTCAACACCATTCACTTCATCAATGATACTGTTGTTCCAGTTGTAGAAGTATATCCTGGCTTCATCGGAAAAGTCCAACACGATAGGCTGAGCTGTTACACCATCTTCACTGATGGGACAGGCCACGTTCAGCACCTTGTTAATATAGTAAGACCACTTGCCCATCGTGTCAGGTCTTTTCTCCTGCTCGATACCAATCTGCCACTTGGGTATCTTCTTGTTCTTGGGAAAT
>JAFYYO010000157.1 GCA_017557475.1 Bacteroidaceae bacterium | reverse complement strand
ATTTTTCATTTATAATGGCTCAGGACGACCCTGTGGATATTGATGAATGGCAGGTGATGAAGGTCGAGGCAGCAAAAGACCCGTTTGAGAAACGCGACCAGTTCACGATAAACTTTGCTAACTATACTGTCGAGGAGTGGTGCTATCCGTTGCCTGGAGCCAAGGTGAACAGTCCTTTCGGAGGTACTCGCCATCATGGAGGAACTGACTTGAAGACCTTTGGCAACGATACCACGAGAGCTGCTTTCCCAGGCGAGGTTATTCTTTCTGGACCTTATTTTGCCTACGGAAACTGCGTCATTTTGCGTCATGCTAACGGATTAGAGACGCTCTATAGCCACCATTCCCGCAATCTTGTCAAGGTAGGGCAGTGGCTTCAGGCAGGCGATCCAGTCGGCCTTGAAGGGCAGACAGGCAGGGCGACAGGCATTCACCTGCATTTCGAGACGCGCGTCAAGGGTCAAGCTTTCGATTCCTCTCGCATCTTCGACCACGAGAACAACGCCCTCATCCGCCAAGTCTTCGTCGTCACCAAGCAAAAGAATGGCAGCCTGAAGTTCACCACTGCAAAAGTCGAATAGTAGCGAAAAGAAGATAAAAAGGCAAGCCCCGCTCATTTCGAGCAGGGCTTTTCTTTTATTGTCTTTCCTTAATGTTAATTTCCTTCTGTTACTGCCCTGCCATTATGTTGAGGACGGTTACGAGGTCAGCAATATCAATAACGGGGTTGCCATTAGCATCAAAGTCGCCGTTGACATTGGCATCGCCAGCAACAGTTTGGCCTGCCATTGCATTCAGCACGCTTACGGCATCAGCGATATCGACTGTTCCATCAAGATTCACATCGCCTCGCAGACCTATCACTACCCATTTGTTAGCTACCAAGGGCCCATTTATGACGATGCCTTCGTTTGAGACGAATGTTGCGCCTATAGGCTGCAGGATTGCTATGCCGTCACTCAGGTTCAGGGCACTAAAGTAAGTCAACGAGCCGACAGAACCACCTTTCGCCTTCAGCATAGTTCCTTTGTCTTGGAGAGTCAGGGTTGGACCAGGTTCGCCGACAGCTAGTGGACGCCCTTGGAAGCCCGGAGCATCGCCTGTACTTTCAGCCGTTACCTTCGCTCCATTCTTCAGCACGACATTACGGAAAGTGCGTAATGCGCCAGAGTTTGTCTTTATGTTCAGCGAACCGTTGCCAATGAAGGTTGTAGCGCCTTCGCCTGAATTCTTCTGCAAGTACACGCCCAATGCATCAGTTGCTGTAATAGTAGTCTCTCCTATCAGCTTTATGTCCAGGTTTTCCAACTTCGACTGAATGCCATACACTCCCGTTTCAGGATTGATGATAGCGTTCTTGAGAGTCAAGGTCTGGTCGCCGTCGAAGGAAACGGTTCCATCACCAAGCACGTTGTCACAATTCTTTGAAGTTACCTGTATGCCAGCAATCCACAGGTCATAAACAACAGAATTCAAGTCAGTGAGATAGCCAGGATTGCTCGAGCCTCCATCAACGTGGGCATAGCTGGCATCAACATGACTTGCATCATAAGTTGTCCCTTGACCGCCTACAAGTTGTGTACATTTATAGAACATACTGGAGGAACTCGTCACAGAAGCTGTGCTCCAACCGTCGCCTACATAAATGGTTTTCAAGTTGGTACATTCGCGAAACATTTCACTCATATCTCTTACCTTCCCCGTATCGAAGTTGGTTAGGTCGATTCTACGCAAGGATGAGCAGCCACGAAACATGGACTTCATAAAAACAACATCACAGGTGTTCAGGTATTCCATTCCCGTAATGGTTTGAAGGTTTTTCATATAGGAGAACCATCCCTCTGCAGTTTGCGGACGCGCATCGGCAAATGATGGGTCAAACACAACTTGGGTAATCTCAGAATAGGGAGGCTCATCGTGCCAATCCCACTTGTCATGACAAGGTTCTTCATCTTCACTGACGGAGCCAAAATCTCCATCTATTGCCTCAAGACTATACGTCGTGCCTGTACGAGTACCTCGTTGAGTGTCGTGGTAGAATGTTAGCGTCGTATTCGAGGGAGTATAACAAACGTAACTCGTTGGCGCATGGGGGTTGGCAGTAAAATATCCGGGATTGCCTGCACCGCCATCAATGTGAGCATATAAGGCGTCAACGTGGCCTGCGCTGAACGTCGTGCCAGAACCGCCCACAAGACTCGTACAGCCTTCAAACATATACCATGTATCTGCAGCACCCGGATCCCATTCACTAACATAGATGGTTTGCAGATTGCTGCAGCCTGCAAACATATACCCAAAGCGTTCCACACACCCAATTTTAAAACTAGTCAAGTCCAAACTTGTCAGGCTGCTGCAGTGATAAAACATCTCATCCATATCTGGACCTCCAGATGCAATCCTGAAATTGGTCAGATTAAGGTTTGTCAAGCTACTGCAGTTCATGAACATGCCACTCATATCAGTCACGCTGGATGCATTGAGGTTACTCAAGTCAAGACTTGTAAGAGCAGTGCAGTCTTTGAACATATAATCCATACGGGATACTTTTTCCACGTTGAAATTGCTCAGGCTAAGGCTTGTCAGACAAGAGCAACCGTAGAACATACTGCGCATATCGGTTACCTCGCTGGTGTTAAGGTAACTGATATCTGTAATGGTTTGAAGATTGTTCATGCCATCGAACCATCTGCGAGTTGAGGTAGGTCGTGCATTGGTAAAGGACGAATGAAAGACTACCGTATTGACTTTTTTATAGTTATTGTTACTAAGCCAGTCTGGAACAGCATCACCTGTGTTCAGGTCATAAGTTCTGCCCGAACGGCTGCTGCGCTGATTGTCGTAATAGAACGTCAACGTTTTGTAATCAGAGGTAAAGCAAGCATAAGCCTCTTGCGCCTTTACAGATTGCATGCCTGCCACTATTGTGAGTAATAATGCCAAAAGTGTTCTTAGTTTCATCGTTGTCATGCTTTAATGGTTTTCTGCCACAAAGTTAGAAGTTTTTTCGTTACGCACAAAGAAATGAGCGAATTATTTTCTTTTGTCCCTCAAAATGACAGGGATGGAAGACGCTTTTGGAACAGTATCCCGATAGTCCACCCGTGGAGGTACTCCAGTACCAGCGTGTAGGTACTCGAGTACCTGTGTGTGAGGACTGCAGTACTGATGTGCCAGGACTGGGAACGAAGCAGGGAGAATTGGGAGGAACTCCCCTCCCTGTTGAGGGGCAATTGCCCGTTGGTAGCGGAGCAATTGGGGAGCTTGCGACGGAGGTAAGTCGGGGTGGGGTAAGAGACAAGCCGCCCTAATCACCCCACCTCGGCCTTTGGCCACTCCTCCCCTAAAAGGGGCGGAGAGCTGACACGCCACAGCTAATTCTTGGATGCTTTAGCACCAAGGCGCACCCCTAAGGTGCGGAAGGCCCAACTAGCCACGTCTAGTTTGCGAATTAGCCACGTCTAGTTTGTCAACTAGCCACGTTATGTCGGGCATCATAACACGTTATGTTTGCTCACGACACTGGGCAAATAAAAAAACAGGATGAGTTTTGTGGCTCATCCTGTCTTGTTCCTGTGCTTTGAAACCTTTTATCCGAGGGATTTGATGGTGGCTTCGAGGGCTGCGATTTTGCTCTGGGCATCGGCGAGCTTCTTGCGCTCCAGCTCGACGACTTGTGCAGGGGCGTTCTGTACGAAACGCTCGTTCCCGAGCTTCTTCTCGATACCCGCCATGAAGCCTTGCAGACGCTTAATCTCTGCCTCGGCTTTCTCGCGCTCTGCATCGGCGTCAATCAGGTTGCCAATGGGCACTGCGTACTCGTCTGTGCCAACAAGGAATGCCTGTGTGCCTTCGGTCTTTTCTGCGACATTTTCTATCTGACTGAGGCCTGCGAGCTTCACGATGATGTCGGCAAGAGCAGGGATGCTCGTCACGCTGTTCTTGGCTGCTCCTACAACTTGCAAAGCCAGAGGTTCGCGAGGCGAGATGTTCTTGCTCTGACGAACGGCACGAACGCCGCTGACAATCTGCTTCATCTCCTCGACCTTCGCGATGAGAGAGGTGTCTTCCTTCGTAGGAGCGGAGGTCTTGAAGACGGAAACCATGAGCGATTCGCCCTCTTTTCTGTCGGCAATGTGTTGCCACAATTCCTCTGTGATGAAGGGCATGAAGGGATGTATGATGTGCATGAGCTGGTCGAAGATGTCGAGCGTGGCAGCAAGTGTCTTCTTGTCGATGGGAGCCTGATAGGCAGGCTTAATCATCTCGAGGTACCAGCCGCTGAACTCGTCGGTGAAGAGCTTGAAGGCAGCCATCAGAGCTTCGTTCAGGCGATACTTGCTGTAGAGGTCGTTAATCTCGGCATAGGTGGCGCTGAGCTTTGCCTGCATCCACTCGATAGAAGCCTTGTTGGCTTCGGGTTGAGCGAGGTCGGCAGAGACTTCCCAGCCCTTGACGAGACGGAAAGCGTTCCACATCTTGTTGCAGAAAGCCATGCCCTGAGCACACAGCGCATCGTCGTAGAGGATGTCGTTTCCGGCAGGAGCTGCGAGCATCATACCCATGCGAACGCCGTCGGCGCCATACTTCTCGATGAGTTCCAGAGGGTCTGGCGAGTTGCCGAGGCTCTTGCTCATCTTGCGTCCGAGCTTGTCGCGCACGATGCCCGTGAAATAGACGTTACGGAAAGGTATGTCGTGCATGTATTCCTCGCCAGCCATAATCATGCGAGCCACCCAGAAGAAGATGATGTCGGGACCGGTCACGAGGTCGCTTGTGGGGTAGTAGTAGCTGATTTCCTCGTTGCCCGGATTGTTGATGCCGTCGAAGAGCGAGATAGGCCAGAGCCAAGAGGAGAACCATGTGTCGAGGGCGTCTTCGTCGCGATGGAGCTGGTCCATTGTGATGTCCTTGCCAAACTTTTCCTGAGCCTTAACGAGTGCCTCTTCGGGAGTGAGCGCAACTACGAAGCGCTCTTCGTCTTCTCCCTCAATAAAGTAAGCTGGGATTCTGTGTCCCCACCAAAGCTGGCGACTGATGCACCAGTCCTGAATGTTCTCGAGCCAGTTGCGATAAGTCGTGACGTATTTCGTTGGGTGGAACTTCAGTTTGCCTTCGAGCACGGGAGGCAGAGCAATGTCGGCCATGTGCTTCATCGAGAGGAACCACTGCTTGCAGAGGCGCGGCTCGACGGCGGTGTCCTGATTGCGCTCGGAGTAGCCCACCTTGTTCTCGTAGTCCTCGACTTTTTCAAGCAGTCCAGCGGCATCGAGGTCCTTGACGATTTGCTTGCGGCAAGCCATGCGGTCCATGCCCACATAAAGCGGCGACTGCTCGGAGATTGTGCCGTCGGGATTAAAGATGTCGATAGTCTCGAGGTTGTGCGTCTTGCCGAGCTGATAGTCGTTCACATCGTGGGCTGGCGTTACCTTCAAGCAACCCGTACCGAACTCGATGTCAACATATCTGTCCTCGATAACAGGAATGACGCGACCCACCAAGGGCACGATGACTTTCTGTCCGCGCAGCCACTGATTCTTCGGGTCTTTGGGATTGATACACATTGCCGTATCGCCCATAATCGTCTCTGGACGCGTGGTAGCAACAACGGCATAGTAGCCGCGCTCATCCTTGTGGATGACATTGCCCTCCGCCGCCAAGACATCCCTCTCGGGGGCTTGGGGGGCGAGATAATATTTCAAATAAAAGAGCTTGCTCTTCTCGTCCTTGTAGATGACCTCTTCGGTGGAGAGCACGGTCTGTGCCTTAGGGTCCCAATTGACCATGCGAAGTCCGCGATAGATGAGACCTTTGTCGTAGAGGTCGCAGAAGACTTTGAGCACGCTCTCGCTACGCTTCTCGTCCATCGTGAAAGCCGTTCTGTCCCAATCGCAACTTGCTCCAAGTTTGCGGAGTTGCTTCAGGATAATGCCTCCATGTTCTTCCGTCCAAGCCCAAGCGTGCTTCAGGAACTCTTCGCGAGTGAGGTCACGCTTCTTGATGCCTTGTTCTGCAAGACGATTCACCACCTTCGCTTCGGTAGCAATAGAGGCGTGGTCGGTTCCAGGCACCCAGCAAGCGTTCTTGCCATCGAGACGAGCCTTACGAATCAGGATGTCCTGAATCGTATTGTTGAGCATGTGTCCCATGTGGAGCACGCCAGTCACGTTTGGTGGGGGAATGACGATTGTATAAGGCTCGCGATTGTCGGGCTTGCTTGCAAAAAGCTTATGCTTTGTCCAGTACTCGTACCATTTTGCCTCGACCTCTGCGGGGCTGTATTTCGTAGCTAATTCCATGTTTATTTACCTTATTTTTATATTTTGGCTGCAAAGGTACATAAAAACCTTGATATAAAAGCAAGTACGATAAAGTTTTTTGTTTTAGTTTCATCAAATAAGCATCGAGGACTCACTTGAAAGCCAAAAGTCAATTGTAGTGTCTTTCTCCAAAGATTAGGCTGCCTATGCGAACCATTGTACTTCCATGCTGGATGGCAATAGGATAGTCGTCCGACATACCCCAAGAACGCTCTTTCCATTGAACATCGTTCATAGTACATTGTCCTTTGATTTGCTCAAAGAGTTCTCTTGCTTGCTCGAACTCGGAGGCGATTTGGACTTCATCGTCGGTGTTCGTTGCCATACACATAAGACCGCAAATGCTGACATTTTCGTACTGCTTCCATGTACCACTTTTCATAAAGTCAAGCAGCTCGTCGGGAAGGAAGCCGAACTTCGTCTCTTCTTTTGCAACATGAACTTGTAAGAGAACAGGAATAACGCGTCCACACTTCTTTGCCTGCTTGTCGATTTCCTTCAGCAAATGCTCGGAATCAACAGCATGAATGAGGCTTACAAAGGGAGCAATGTATTTCACTTTATTTGTCTGTAAGTGCCCGATGAAGTGCCATTCAATATCTTTCGGCAAGACTTCATACTTTTGAACAAGCTCCTGTACATGGCTCTCTCCAAAGATGCGATGCCCACCTTCGTATGCTTCCTGAATCATGGAAACAGGATGGAACTTGCTAACTGCCACAAGGCTGACTCCTTCTGGTAGCGTTTGCTTAATTTCGTCTATTCTTTCTCTTATCATTTTTGTCAATATTTTTGTACCAGAAGAAGAAGCTGTTCTGCTCACGCTTTTCTTCGGGTGTCTTTGCGCTGAAGATGGGCTCCAACGTGTAAGGATGATAGCCTGTTGCCCAGCATGTCGTACTGACTGTAAGGGGTGTTGGCGTGAAGTCCTGAACTTGTTCAAGTTTGAAGTCAAGTTGCTTGGTAATCTCTGCCAGCTCTGCCATGTCTCGAGCAGTACAACCAGGATGACTGCTTATGAAGTAGGGAATGAGTTGCTGCCTTAATCCTGCCTTTTTGCAGGTCTGGTCGAAGATGCTCTTGAACTGGCGGAAGAGACTGAACGAGGGCTTACGCATCAGGTTCAAAACCTTGTCGCTGGTATGCTCTGGAGCAACCTTCAAACGTCCACTTACATGCTTTGTGATGAGTTCCTGAGTGTATTCTCTTGCGGCTCGATTCATGTCATCATTTTTCCAGTCATGCAAGAGCATGTCATAACGGACTCCACTGCCAATGAAACTTTTCTTGATGCCAGGCAAAGCATCTACACTTCGATAGATGTTGAGCAAAGGACGATGGTCTCCGTTCAGGTTGGGGCAGATGGCAGGATGAATGCATGATGGGCGCTTGCACTTCTCACATACCTCCAGTTTCTCTCCCCGCATCATGTACATATTTGCACTTGGTCCTCCCAGGTCACTCAGGTAGCCTTTAAAGTCAGGCATCTTGGTAATGGCTTTCACTTCACGAAGGATGCTTTCCTTAGAGCGACTCACAATGAATTTTCCTTGATGAGCACTAATCGTACAGAATGCGCAACCTCCGAAACAGCCACGATGCAAAGTCATGCTGAATTTAATCATCTCGTATGCAGGGATGCGTTTGCCCTTGTATTTGGGGTGTGGCAATCGTGTGTAAGGAAGGTCGAAGCTTTGGTCAAGCTCCTCGGAAGTGAGTGGCGGGTAGGGAGGATTAACCACAACCCACATGTTTCCAGTTTGTTGCAGGAGCCTCTTTGCATGCATCTTGTTGCTTTCTTCTTCGATGTGTCGGAAGTTTTCGGCATGAAGTTTAGGTTGCTTCAGGCAGTCCTCGTAGCTATGCAATACGATGTCTTCCTCCTTGATGCCATCAGGTATCTCTTCTTTCTTGCAGAGCGAAACTGTTTGTGGAATGCCGTTTGCCATTTCCCGAAGCACTTGTCTGGTGATACAAGGTTCGCCATTCTCGTCGTAATGGAGTAGGGGATGGAAGTCGTTGATTGCTTCGGCAAGACGTCTCACGAGTTCCAAGGTAGGCTTCTCGCCCATGCCATAAGTAATGAGGTCTGCATCGCAATCACAGAGAATGCCGGGACGAAAACGCTCTTGCCAATAGTCATAGTGCATCACTCTTCTCAGACTTGCCTCAATGCCTCCAAGCACAATGGGGACATCGGGAAAGAGCTTCCGAAGAATGTTTGTGTAGACAATTGTTGGGTACTCGGGTCTAAGGTCGTGACGCCCATCTGGACTATAGGCATCCTCGCTTCTAAGGCGACGGGCAGCAGTGTATTTGTTCACCATGGAATCCATGCACCCAGGGGAAATACCAAAGAAGAGACGCGGTCTGCCTAGCTTCTTGAAATCGCGGAAATCCCCGTGCCAATCAGGCTGCGGAACAATACAGATTCTTAGTCCTTCAGCTTCCAGCAAACGACCGATTACAGCTGCTCCAAAGGCAGGATGGTCCACGTAGGCATCAGCACTGAAGAGAATTACGTCAGCCTGTTCCCAGCCTCGCAATTCCATCTCTTTCTTAGTAGTGGGCAGCCAATCAGTCAAGTTTGCCATTTTCTTCCTTTAAAGCGCTACAAAGTTACGAATAAGTGAGCGAAATACCAAAGGAAAAGATACCTTTTCATTTCATTTCCGAGCGGAAGTAATTTCGGCATAGCCAAAGTTACGAATTAGTGAGCGAAATACCAAAGGAAACCAAGAAAATCGGTCTTCTAGGTGCCGACTACAGCGTGGAAGACGACTTCAAGGCCGTCGGAGGCGGCGCGGAGAGGAACGGGAAGGGACTTGTTGAGTTCGTCTTGTTGGAGGCTGCCGTGAAGAGGATTTGAGATGTGGGTGAGATAGACGGGCTGGCCTGCTGGCGGGGTGTAGCGCTTTGTGCGGGCGAGCATGCGGGCGATTCGTGCAACGTCCTCGGGTGTGGAATGGTTGAAGAGACGGAAATCCTCCTCGTGCCCGAGGCCCATCGTGGCTTCCATGACGAAGGCTGTTATCGGGCGGTCCGGGATGTCGCTCTTGTGCGAGTCGATGCCAGCCAGCCGTGCAGCCTTGCCCATGATGCCGCTTGTGTCGGTGGCATAGAGCATGCGCACGCCGAGACAGTCTGCCGTCGTACCCTTCTCGACAAGGTATATCTGGGCTTGTTCTTCGTAGAAGTTTGTTGTGTGGTTGGCTGGAAGGGGTGTGAAGGTAAGGCCTTCCACAGTGACGGGCACGCCAATCTTCAGGGTGACGAACTGCGGGGCGGGCAGTTTGTTCTCTGATGCGAGTCGTAGGAAGTCGGACTTTGCACGGTCAATCCACGTATCGGAGACATAGACCTTTTTCACTCCCAGCTTCAGTGCTTCGAGGGGCTGATAGTGGTCGCCGTGGGAATGCGTGTAGAAGATGTGTTCGGGGTGGCAGTCCTCGGGCAGCATGTCGCGTACGCTTACAGTGAGGTCGATGAGCACCTTCCCGTCGAGTAGCACGCTGCTGTTGCGCCTTTCGGTTGTTGTGCCGGGTTTCCATCCGGCAGCTCCCGTTCCGAGGAATCGCACCCGTAGATCGGCATCGGATGCCTCGGTGTTTTCGCAGGTGACAGGTGCAAAGCCTTTTTCTTCGTCTTTGGTGGCGCCCAATGGCTTTGCATAAGCTTCCACGCCGCTCATTCCGGTTAGTGCTATTGTAGCTATTCCGGCTTGCATGAATTCTCTTCTGTCCATATCGATGGTTGGATTTGTTTTCTAATTGCGAGCATCTTTTACCGAGAAAATCAGAAAAGCGGAAAATCACTTTATGGACAGGAATAGCTTTTCAGTACTTTCGACGCGGCAAAGAATAGATAATAATATCATTATCTATTATATTTATATTATAATATAATTAATAATAAAAACTCTATTAATAATCTTATGGAGATGTCCAATTACCGTCACTTTCGCTCCCTGTCTATAAGTGATTATCTGATTAACTGATTATCTCCCCGAACTATACACGCGTCATTCGCAAATGATACATGTGATGTTTGCTAATGACACACGTGCTTTTGCCCCAAAGTACACGTGATGTTCCGCAACAACACTAGGGATGACCCCATACCTCGTTTCTACTGTTGCTCCTTCTTCCAGTCGATGAAGAGCAGGATGAGCTGATGCAGGCCGAAGGCTTTCATGTCGGGATGGAAGAGGATGCGTTCGCAGAGGTCGAGCAACTGTGGGTCTGGGTCGTGTTCCAGCAGTGAACGCACGTTGAGCCTCAACTTCTCCAGCACGCCTTCTTCCACTATGCCGTTGCTGTCCAGCAGGTCGGAGAAGAGTGCATAGCGGTCGATGGTATTGAGGTGGGCTTCTTCAACAGATAGCTTGCGAGAGCCCTTCATGTTGCAAAGAATAGTGTACACGGAGTTAAGAGATAATAGTTAATAGATATGAGTTAAGAATTGGTTTGGAGGGGGCTTTATTTCCCAAGCAGGAAGTCAACGGCGATGCCCATGATGTTCTGGCGCGACTCGTCCTCCCTGATGCATTCCAGTGGGAAGCCGAAAGCAAGGACTCTGTAGCCAGGACCTGGATAGGCAACGGCTGCGGAGTGGTTTCCGTTTGAGTATGTCATTGTGCTGAAAGCTCCGTTAACGCCTTCAAGGATATCTGTCCTTGCCAGCCAGTAGTTCTGCTCGCTTGCTCGGCTGTAGATGGTGGCTGTGTTGTTGAGTCCCTGAACAGAGCAGATGCTGTCCGTAGGAATAGTTGAAACGAAGCGGTACTTCAGTTTGTCTGCCACGAAAGCATCCTGCTGGGCATTATGCATGTCGCTGCCTATGAAGGCTCCACTTACCAGGATAGATGTGTTCTGCAGTGTCAGTTGAGAGATGGCAGTAAGCATTTCTGGCGTATAGGCTTGGCGACGAGTGAGGGAGTAGCCGTCGTCCTTCTGGGCACCAAGAATAAAGTCTGCTATGCGATAGCCGCGGAGGTCGAGATTGGGCAGTTGAACAGGCGTGCAACTGCTGATATTGTAGCCATGATTCTTTGCTAAAATGTCTGAAGCATGGCGTACACTATAGTCGTGCGTATTGCCTGCCAGGAACATGCCTTCCCATTCGTCGCTGCTCACACCCATGCCTTCGCCTACCTCTTTGCCATAGCCGCTCTTGTTGAAGCTCAGCTGACGTCCACAATAGCCAGGCGTCTTCACATCAATCACACCAGGGTCTGCATCGAAGTCAAAGCCTCCTGTTGTCTCCGTGTCAAAGGGAAGCGGACTTGCAAGCCTCTGGAAAGCATCGACAAGCAGGATGGAAGGTGCATTCTCACCCTCAGCAATTGCAGCACAGACTTCATCACTAGGCAGACTTGCTCCACCATCATTGACAGCCTCAACGCGGAAACTATAGAGGATGCCAGGCTCGGCTTGCATCTGGTAAGTGCAGTCGCGTCCGTTTACATAATGTCCGTTGTCGAAGTCGCCTCCTGCCTTCTTGACATAAACGACGTATCCACTGGGTCTTGCAGTTTGTTCTCCTGGGTCTTCTCTTGGCGTCCAGCGAACAGTTATCTCGCCTGTCTCCTTGTTTGCCTCTGCACTCAATCCGGCTACGGGAAGCGGCTGAACCACGACATCCTTGCCTCCGTGAATGGTCGAAATAAAGCGCAGAATACCTTTATATATTGCGCGAGACATGAGGAACTTGAAGTAGGGGTCGTGCCCAAAGCGCATGTCTGCCCAGTTCTGATGGCTGAGCATCTCAAGCAGCACAGCAGGAACCTGTGGGTCGCGACTCTCTCCATAATTGCGGTCATAGATGTCACGTCGGTTCCAGAAGCCTATTTCTCGCGACAAGTCTGAGTTGATTTGTGTCATTACCAAGTCGACAAGGTCGCGGCTCACAAGCCTTGAGAGACCTGTAGCAGTCTTTCCATCGTAGAACTCTGTCGTGTAGATGCCAAGCGTTCCGACCAGCGTGTTGTCCAGCCTATAACCTGCATCGCTGTGAACAGCCATGTACATCTCAATTGGCACACTAAGTCCGCTGTCGCCCTTCAGGTAGTTGGTGCCCTTCGTTACATAATTCACAGTATAAGGCCTGGTGTTGACATCGTCTCTGCCATCATCATTTCCTCTTGGAGAATAGACGCTGTCGGGCATTCCGTACCATTGAGCAGAGTATCGGGCAGCCTCCAGACAGCGGGGCAAGTCGCTGCTGATGGGAAGAACCATCGTTGAGTCACCACGAACAATGTTGCCCATTCCTCCTCCAAGTCGGACAGCATCGGCAGTCACTACGCCTTTATAGTTGCTCTGATTGGTAAGGATGATGCAGTTGTCCTCGCTTATGCCTTGGGTGAAGTGGAAGGTGCCGAGATAAACCCAAGTGCCTCCACCCATTTGCTGATTGACACGGAACTGAGTCGAGACGCCTCCATGCTTGACGGTATAGTTGGCATCCGAAACGCTTCCTGGCACAGTCTGATAGGAGACATAGACGGCGTAATCATCCTCTACGAGCACTTCAGGAATCCAAACGATATCGCTTGTCACCCTTTTGTTCGTTGTTGCCTCAATCATCTTGTAAGTTCCCATCTTGAATGGATTCTCGCCATTCTCGTAGCCTTCCTGTTTGTGACCGAATCCCACACCACCATATTGCCAATGATAACTTGTGACGCGTTCCTCATATCGACTGCCGTCCCAGATGTAATCGTTATCGATGATGATTTCCTGCTTCTGCCAGTCGCGCTCTCTTGGAGTGAAGACAACGGCTCCTGCATTCTGCAACATTGGTATGAGATAGGGCACTACGAAGGTCTGCGTGAACATATCTTCCGTCGTACAGAAGAGCCTTGGTCTCTGCCAAATCCATTCCTGCTTGTCGAAGTTGAAGTATTTGCCGTGACTGTGACAAACGCTGAGATGACGTCCTTGCAAGCCTTTCTTGATGGTATAGGGACGGTTCATTGGCGTCACCCAAGGGTTACCTTTGTAAAGTTCTTTCTTATAGACTCGAGACGTATCAGCTCTGTCCATCATGCTTGTCGGGATGAGTTGCTCGATAGGAGTGTCGTTGGCAAAGATGCTTACGTCATAAGTGTTGTAGGGCATCGGCAGAAGACGCTTCACATCATTGTAGAGGTCACCTACCACAAGCGGTGTGAGAGGCTGGGCAATGAAGTTGTCGCTCACAATGATGGTAATGTGTTTGTCTCTTTTATTTGTGATGATGTCCTCAACTGTTATCTTCTTGAGGTTGGGGAAGCTCGGATTAGTGTACCCTTCAAAGTATTCGCGCAGGTTTGCATACTCTTTGTCTGTGTTCTGTGCCGTAAGACTCAGAGAACAAAGAGCGAGTGTGAGTGAGAGAAATATGTGTTTCTTATTCATATCTTGAACTGTTTCGGATGTAATCCCTTGAAGTTTTTGTAGTATTCTTTTATTTCCTGCATCTGCGTTTCGATGTCTCCATTCGGAATGATTGTCTTGGTGCAGACGATTCTCCTTTCTTTGAAGTCGAGTCCGTAGAGCAGGATGGGTATTTCTGCTTTAAGGGCAATGTAGTAAAAGCCCTTCTTCCATTCGGGTTGGACTTGACGGGTTCCTTCTGGAGTGATGCAGAGTCGGAACCTCTTTGCCTGTCTTGCTTGCTCTGCTATGATGTCTGTGGAGTGCATCTGCTTGCTGCGATAGACGGGAATGCCGCCAAGCCTTCGCATCAGGATTCCCATGGGCCAGAAGAACCATTCCTTCTTCATCAGGAAGTCGCAATGAAAGTTTCTAGCTCTACTGTAGAGGTTGCCGATGATGAAGTCCCAGTTGCTTGTGTGCGGAGCAAGTGCGATGATGCACTTTTCGGGCATAGGTTCAGTAACGGTTTCCGTGAAGTGGAACCATTTGAACAGAACTTTGTCGCAGAGATTATTGAACATCTTGTCGCGATTGAAGTAAAAGTGGGAGTTAATTCGCTACGCTCATAGAAGTAAAAATGGGAGTTAATTTGCTACGCTCGTGGACGATACTTGGGGCAGTTGATGTGGTATTGTCCTGCGCGAAGCGCTTTACTTCCTCTTATAACTTCCAGCCAGCTTGCTGGCTTAACTTCCTTCTTTTAATTCCTTTTTGTCTTTTATAGGTTCTGTATCTGGTCGATAATCTCATCTGTCCGCTTTTGCATGTCCTCTTTCATCTTTTGGAAGAAGAGCTGGGTGCTGCCTGGCTCGACATGCGAAAGGCGAGTAATCCAGTCGTTCTGCATCTTGAGGATGCTCAGCATTACGTTCTCGACATCCTGCTTGTTGTCCTTGCTCGAGTAGTCTGCCGCAGCCATACACTCTGCCAGCAGTTCGCCGCACAGATAGTTGATGTGTTTTTTCAGGTCTTTACGTTTCATCTTATTTTTTGTATATAAGGTTATATT
>JAFYYO010000156.1 GCA_017557475.1 Bacteroidaceae bacterium | reverse complement strand
TGGTACAGCGGTGCTTAGCTACACCAGCAACGACCGCAATGCCACGTCCAAGAACCGCCTTTGGGACATCACTGCTGTGGACGCAATTGGGCCTGACATCGATGCCATCGACAATATCAATGGCGACATAGACTTTGCACTGGCATACGACCCCTACAGCGGACGTCTCCACTTCGGCACCGATGACATCAACGCGCTGCGCTTCACCGTTCGCCTATACGACAGCACAGGTCGACTCCAACGAACCTTCCGCGCTTGCGATGGCACAACACTCGCCAACCTGCCCCGTGGTCTTTACATCATCACATGGGAGCTTAATGGTCGCCGCCGCACAGTCAAACTTAATCGATAATTCTCACTAGTCGCGAATCAAAACGACTGCAGTGAAGTTGCCCGACGACACACGCGATCTTTGCAAACGTAACACGTTATGTTGGCCATCATAACACGCTATGTTTGGAAACATTCCACGTTATGTTTGCGAACTAGGCACGTCTAGTTGAGCAATTAGCCACGTCTAGTTGAGCAATTAGCCACGCCTAGTTTGGCAATTAGGCGTGGCGTATGAATTCGTCCAGCATTTCGGGGGTTCCGTCGAGGCCGGTCATCTTCTTGTACAGACGCCGACGAGTGGAGGTGATGGCCTCTTTGCTATGTACCGTCAAGACGGCGATTTCGGAGGGTTTGAAGTTTGCTTTTATCAGGAGACAAACACGAAGTTCTTGCGTGCTGAGTTTATAGACTGACGAGAGACGCTGAGCGAACCCTTCACAATTGCGGTCAATCATCGCCTGAAAGCGCATCCACTCGTCTTCCGAAGGCACTTCCGAAGCCGCACATCGCCTTTGCATTTCAATCGTTTCGGGAGAAATGGCGATTCTGTGAGCATTCTTTTCATGGAAGAACATCTGCTTCTTTTGCCTTCGCTCGCTTTCCTTTCGAAGGAACACAAAACGGAAGATGAGCAAACCTGCCAAGAGAAGCAAGCCTATCAAAATTGCCACAATCGTTGCCACAACCCTTTCTGAACGCCTTTGGGAGACTTTCAAGACTTCCTCTTGTTCCTGCAAAAGTTCCCTCTGCATCGAGTCGTTCGGGCTCTCTCGAAGATAGATTTCAGCCTTCGCTCTGTGCCAAATCTGATTGAAGTAAAGCCTGTCGCTCTCCTTCCAATTAGGAGTTTCGGCTTCCAACTCGTTCAAAATGAACAAAGAACTATCGGCATTAACCACACTAAGACTATCTGCGAGCACCAACTTCTCTCGGACAGAATAGTCGGAACACGCACTCAAAAGAGAAATGAGAAGAAGGAAGAACAGTCTCCCTCTCCTTTGGAGAGGGCTGGGGTGAGGCTGTTCCTCTACATGTTGCTGAATTGCACCAGTATCCATACCACGGCAAGAAGGAGAATCATAATGCTCGTGAAAGCCACCGAAAGAAAGGTGAATTGCGGATTTCGCTTCGTGTGTTTGAAGGGAAAGAAAAGGTGAGTAATTGTTATCCAAGGAATTAGACACGCCATAAACATTGTGCCCGTCAAGTCGGTCTTGTGGTGAAAGCCTCCTAAATAAATATGCAGGAGCAACATCAGCAGCCAATAAATGCTGAAAGAACTGAGGAAAAACATCACATACTCGTTCTTCTTCATGAGTTTCGACGGCCAAAGCAGGTACACAATGGTCATAATGGCAATTACCATTCCCCATACAGGCCAAGCATCAACAATGAGATTATTCATAACTATGCGATTTAAGATTTCTGCCGCAAAGTTATGAAAATATCATGAAAAAGTGCAAGAAAAGCCGTGTGCTTTTTGTGTTCATTGATAAAGACCGAGCCTTGCGTGCAAAGGACGGTGGTCGGACGAAGTCTCCTCCCCTACCCAAGTGCGATAGTAGGAGATTGTAGCATCTGGAGTGGGCACGAAGATTGCCACATGATCGATGCAGATGTCGGGTTTGTCGGCTGGGAAAGTCTTATCGTAAGACGGGTTGAGGAAGAGGAAATGCTTCTGCATCTCCTTGTAGAAAGGCATTCCAGGCTCGTCGTTCAGGTCGCCCATCAGGATGAAAGGCTTTGACCACTTCTTTGCCTCTTCCACAATAATAGGGATGCTCAACATGCGGTCTTCGTCGGTCAGGCTAAGGTGAGTGCAAGCCACAACATAATGCTTGAACTCAGCCACCAAGAGCATTCGTGGCTCTTCACGACCAGGAAGAGCGATACGGCGCACGCTCATCGGCTGCTTCTTGCTGAGAATACCGATGCCGTATTTGCCTCCTTGAAAATTGATAGCTGGAGCGAAGGTGCTGAACATCTTGGCTTTGCGACCAATCTCCTCAAGCGAATAAAGGCCTCCATTACGCCTTGTCACGCTATCAACCTCTTGAATGGCAGCAACTTGAGTACGATCCTTGCGCAGAATCTTTGCCTGTCGAGCGTGGTCAATCTTCTTGTCGAGACCTTCGCCATGCTGTATATTATAAGATGTAAGGCGGAGATTCCGCACCTTTTTGGCTTGCACGGAAGCAGAGAAAGTTGCTCCTAAAAGTGCAATAATCAAGCAAAATATTGTCCTTTTCATCGGATTTCGACCTCCTCCTTCATGTCGATTTCCTGTCCATCCTTATCGTAGAACTCGTACTGAAGGAAGGCAAGTTTCTGACTTGGAATGACCTTCACGCCCAAGCCATACTTGAGTTGCCACTTCCGACGCAGACTCAAAACACCTTGATTCAGGTAAGCAGCCACATAAGGATGCACATGAAGGGTGAAACGCTTCACGCCTAGTTTGTGGTAGAGGAACTTGATCTTGCCCTCCAAAACCTTATGGAAGAGGAAACTACTCTTGATTTGACCAGTTCCCTGACAAGTTGGGCAAGCCTCCTCGACTGCCAC
Organism: Bacteroidaceae bacterium; assembly: GCA_017557475.1. The sequence goes on along the minus strand of JAFYYO010000156.1, from coordinate 16,391 downwards.
ATCCATAACAGGACGCACCCTCTGACGAGTGATTTGCATCAGACAGAACTTGCTCAAGGGCAGGATGTTATGGCGAGCACGGTCGCGTTTCATCAGCTCACACATGTGCTCATAAAGTTGCTGACGGTCTTCCGCCAACTTCATATCGATGAAGTCCACAACGATGATGCCGCCCATGTCTCGCAACCTGAGCTGACGAGCAAGTTCGTCTGCCGCTCCAAGATTGACCTCGAGGGCATTTGCTTCTTGGCTATCAGCGTTTCGAGTTCGGTTTCCACTATTGACATCCACCACATGAAGGGCTTCCGTATGCTCGATGATGAGGTAGGCTCCGTGCTTGTAAGAAACGGTTCGGCCGAAGCCTGACTTAATCTGACGAGTGATGTCGAAGTTGTCGAAGATGGGGAGATTGCCTTTGTAGAGCTTCACCACACCTGCCCGCTCAGGAGCAATCAGGCTGACATAATCGTGAACCTCCTTATAGACATCGGCATTGTTGACGTAGATATTCTCGTAACTCGGGTTGAAGAGGTCGCGAAGCATGGCAACCGTTCTGCTCGTCTCTTCGTGGACAAGCATCGGCAAATCCTTGGCTTGCTGAACCTTACGAAGAATGCCTTCCCATCGAGCCACGAGGACTTTCATCTCGGCATCCAATTCGCCTGTTCGCTTGCCCTCAGCCACAGTTCGAACAATGATACTGCAATTCTTGGGCTTGATGCTTTCGATGACTTGCTTCAGGCGTGCTCTTTCGGCACTGCTCTTGATTTTCGTGGAGACGGAAACCCTGTCGCCAAAAGGCTCGAAGACAAGAAAACGACCAGGGAAGGAGAGGTCGCAACTCAGGCGAGGGCCTTTGGTGTTTATGGGTTCCTTAACAATCTGCACAAGGATTTCCTGACCTTGTTGCAGAGTCGTCTGCACGCTCCCGTCCTTGGGAAGTTCCGGCAAGAGCGAAGCCTTCTCGAAGGAATAGAGATTCTTGCGGTCGCTCTGTACTTGTTTGAGGTACTTGGCGTAGGACGCGAACTGCAAACCGAGGTCGAGGTAATGCAAGAAGGCATCGCGTTCGTGACCGACATTGACAAAGCAGGCATTGAGTCCAGGCATGAGCTTCTTGACTTTCGCCAGATACACGTTGCCCACGGAGTAAGAAACGCTCTGTTCCTCCTCCTGATACTCTGCCAGTCGCTTGTCCTCAGTCAGTGCGATGGAGATTTTCTTCGGCTGTACGTCGATGTAGAGTTCGCTTGTAACGTCCATTCTTGTTTTCAAAGAAAAAGGTGACAGAGCTGAGTACTGTCACCTTTTGGCCTGAGCTCCGTGCATTAAAAGCGCGCCTTGGTGCTTAGCATCCAAGAAGTTTTACTTGCTCTTATGTCTGTTCTTTCTCAGTCTCTTCTTACGCTTGTGCGTAGACATCTTGTGCCTCTTATGCTTCTTTCCGTTTGGCATAATTTTAGGTATTTACAGTTAGTACTATTATGTGTAATTATATATTTTCGGACTGCAAAGGTACAATTATTTTCCAAATGGCGAAAGGTTTTGCTCTTTTTTATTAAAAAAAAGTTGCCACTTGACATGTTTCATGCTCAAAAAGCACTAATTTTGTGTCATGATTTCATCTTTTTCGACTCAACTTGAGACTTGGTACAAAGCAAATGGTCGCGATTTACCATGGAGGCAGACAAGCGATCCTTACCTCATCATGCTCTCGGAGTTCATCCTTCAGCAGACGCAGATTGTTCAAGGGATGAGTTATTACCTTCGTTTTGCCGAGCGATTTCCAACGGCTGAGAGTTTGGCAAAGGCAAGCGAGGAGGAAGTGATGCGACTTTGGCAAGGATTGGGTTACTATAGTCGTGCCCGTCACCTTCATGCCGCAGCCAAGCAGATTGCAGAAGTCGGCTCTTTCCCAAAGGATTACAGCTTCGTTCGGGCTTTGCCAGGAGTTGGCGACTACACTGCGGCAGCCATCATGAGCTTTGCCTTCGGGGAACCTTATGCCGTGCTCGACGGTAATGTGCAGAGAGTTCTTGCCCGTCATTTCGGCATCAACGAGCCTGTCGATTCCACTCAGGGAAAGAAGTTGCTCCGAGCCCTTGCCGACGAGATGCTCGACACCGGGCACCCGGCCCTTTACAATCAAGCCATCATGGACTTCGGAGCCCTACAGTGCAAGCCCTCATCACCGCTTTGCGAAGCCTGTCCACTGGCTGAAACCTGCGTGGCACTAAAGGAGCATCTTGTTGATAAACTGCCGATGAAATCGAAGAAAACTGCAGTTCGTGACCGCTACTTTACCTATATTTATACGCGCACAGAAGACGGAAAAGTCCTCCTTCATCGCAGAGGCAGCGGCGACATCTGGCAAGGCCTCTTCGAGTTCCCGATGATTGAATCAGAGAAGCCACTAACAACAAAAGAAATCGAACAAAAGCTTAATTATCAATTGAATTGTCAATTACAGCTTGTTGCAAGCGATATCCTTCATCAGCTCACTCATCAACGTCTTCACACCGACTTCTACTGCATCACCTTACCCTCTGCCTATAAAGAAACAAAAGGACAATGGGTCGAGGAAAAGTCCCTCGACCGCTATGCCCTTCCACGCCTCCTAGAGAAGCTGTTGGAGAAAATGAGGTAAGTAGCTTAAGCTGGGCAAGAGCCGTGCATTGCTGCGAAGCCGATGACGCCCAGAATTGCGATGATAGCGTAGAGAATCAGGAAGATGATGGTAAGGATACCATAGAACTTCAGATAACTGCGCATTCCTGCGAAGCCGCGAGCCAACTCCGCCTCACTGCCTGTCTTGCATGCAGCCTTCACGCCATTCGCGAACTGGAAGCCCTTTACGAGGGGATAGAGCAGAATGACGGCAAGAACCAGATAGAGAATACCTGTAACGAGCCCGATGCCACCAAAGAAGGGACAAGGAGGAGTCGGTCCAGCATGCACATTGGGGTCGCAAGCACCAGGGCCGCAAGCCGCGAATTTGCTACCAAAGAAAATCATAGCGATGCCGGCAATAAAGAGGATTGCCAAGCCGATAGCAGAGAGGAGGAGGAGGAACTTCGCCCATTTTGCAGAGCTGAGCAGGTCAGCCTTCATCGTCTCGTCAACAACCATTCCGGTCTTCTGGATTTCTTCGTTCATAACACAAAAAGTTTTAGTTAATACTGAGTTTCTTATATTCTCTGGGTACAAATTTAAGAAGATTTTTGCGAAGCGCCAAACATTTTGACGATTTTCTTACTTCATTTGTACTTTCCTCCATTTGTTTATTGTCGAGCTATGTTTGATATAGATGCCGCTTCTTAGATTATGATTATCTAGTTTTCGGCCGCTGAGGTCGTAAATAGTATTGTCCATCGTCCATTGTTCATCGTCCACTGCTTTTACACCCGAGGCATCTTCCAAACTGATGACGACGGTAACCGCTGAGCGGGCAGGGAGTTCTAGATTGTGCAAGTCCTGCAAAGAAGTGTCGAGCCTGAGATTCCGGCTTCGGTCGGTCACGTAGGTCCTGATTTCGCTTGCTTCTCCCGAAAGCATAGACAAATCGACCTTTCGACGAGCATGACTTATATTGATAAATACTGCCACGACCTCGTTTTCGTTGGGAGAGAGCCAGGCAGAACCGAGCAAAGCGTCCATCTCGTCAGCCCCTTCGATGTCGATGCGTTTATAGCCCGGACGGATGAAGCGACTGAAATTGCCGAGTACCCAGAGGTTCTTGTCGGCAGTCAGTTTGCCGCCAGTCTTGAGGTCGCCGTTGCTTTCTTCGCCCGTATCTCCAGTCGTGTTAACTCGGATGAGATGGAAGCGGTTCTTTTGCCCCCATTTCTCTTGTGAGAAGGCTGTCCAGTAGCTCCAGCCTACCATATTTCCGATGGTGAGGTCGCATTGAATCAGTTTGCCCATATAGAGTGCGATGCCCATCTTCGTGGCTTCGGCATAGCTGGTGGGAAAGCCCGCACTGGTACTTGCGTCGTCGAGCATCGACCATTCTGTCTGCATCACTTCCACGCCGTACTTGGCGGCTTCGTCGCGAACCTTTTCCCTCACTTCCTGCAATAATTCGTCGGAGCCGACGGTCCAGTAGCTGTGACCTGCTGCGATGGGAGCCAGCGATGCCAGATTGCCGATATAGGTGGAGGTGTTGCTGCGTTTCCAGAAGGCTTCAATCTGCTTGTTGCCCCTCGCATTAGTGCCGGCATAGAGGTTGTAAAACGAGCCCGCTTCGGGGATAAGAATCTTTGCGTCGAGTTCTCGGCTCGTAATCGACCTGTCAAGCTGCTTGGCGAGTTTCGTGATGTCGGAGTTTTGCCAAGGCGAACCTTCCTGACCGCTCTTCCAATCGTACTGCGGCTCGTTGACTGGGTCGATGTAGGTGATGTTGAAGCCCTCGTCTGTGAAGTGCTGGGCGACGGTGGTGAGGAATTCTGCGAAGTCGTCGAAGCAGGTCGTCTTCAGGTTGCATGAGATGTTCTGATTGTTGGCGTTTGCTTTGCCGTTCTTCGTGTAGTAGATGGGTGGAGAGTTGGAGAAAAGCAGGAAGTGCTCTACGCCATATTCCTTGGCCTGTCGCATGAACCATTGCTGTCCGTCCTGTCGCGACCAATCGTATGAGCCGTCCTGATTAAGGAAACACTCTGTGCGATGAATTTCCTCTTCTATATTGCTGTCCTCGCCTTGTGTGGCACTGCCTGCGCCCACGTTCACTCGCCAACAACTCAAGCCGATGCCTTCGGGATTGCCGTTCCCGTCCATCTCCTGGCTGAACAACCATTTTGCAGCTTTCGTTTTCTCCGACTCGCTGTAATAGTCGCCGATGAACTCTGTCGTCCAACAATCGCTTGCCCCGAAGTCTTGGATGGTCTGATAGCATTTCGATGTGTCGATTGTCACAGAGACATCAGGCAGGGGTTCTGCTCCGAAAAGGCGGATGTCGTCGAAGCAGTAGGTCGCTTCGTCCCAGCCCGAACTTGGGTCGCTCCAATTGCAACTGAGGATGATGTAAATCTTCTGCAGCTTTTTGCCGTAGAAGGCTTCGAGGTCGAATGTCAGTTCCTGCCAAGTTGCGTCTTGCGACAGCTTTCCCTGAAAGATTTGTTCCGTATCCCCATAGCCGTTGATGCCGAGGCGCATATCTTTCGGCTGGATGGAGCGATAAGCCAGCATCGACAGGAAGCAGTTATCGTCCTTGATAGTTACGGGAGTCTTGAGTTCAAGAACCAAGAAGTTCTGCCACCAACCTGCATTTGCAACATTCGTGGCTCCGACGCATTTGCTCGAAGTGTTTATCCCCGTATTATCGGGATTGGCCATCACTTTGGGTTTCACTTTGAACAGATCAGCCGCATATTCCGAGCCGATTCTCAGTCTTCCTGTTGACCCGTTCTCAAAGTCAGCCAGAAGTGTGCCCTGAGCACTTGCGGTAAGTGCCAAGAGTATCGCAAATATAGAAGAAACGAGAGCCTTCATAGTATTGATTGAGTTTCTTTTTCGACTGCAAAGATACAAAGTATAATTCTGATTTCACGATAACCGAGTTCGGAATCGCTCACTTCTTCTTGTTCAGACGCTTCTGGATGGCCTTATAGTTCAGCTTCAGCCACTTGTCCACATAGCCGTCCTTGAGCTCTTTCGAGTGCCACTCAGCCTTCGAGCCCGTCTTTATCTTCATGCTGATGGCTACGACGGAAGCGGAGAGCAGGTCGCTCAACTGGTCATCATCGAGCGGATAGAATGCCTGATAGACAGGCACCTTCTTGATAAGGCCGAGCCGGCTGTACTGCAAGTCGCTTCCGCTGGGATAGAGATGCAGTTCCTTACCGTTGGAGAGCGCGATGGTGAGACGGTCGTCATCCGTAAGCTCGGGCCTGCCATAGAGGCGGATGAAGTATGGGCATTTGAATCCCTGATAGTAATTCAGGCTGATGCTTATCGCGTATAAAAAGCCCTTCGGCGTAAGGACGGATGTCAGGTCCGTTTCAATAATCCGATAGCCATGTTCATCGACTCTGTCGGACCACACCTTGGTCTTATTCACCACAGGGATTTGTGCCTGAGCAGTTTGCAAGCCCAAGGCCATCAGAAGCGTTGCGATAAGTATTCTAACCTTCATGAATTCCTTTCATTTGCTGCGCAAAGTTACACATTTTCAATGAATAATTAACATTGAACAATAAAAAATTAAAAATAGGAGGTAAAAAAACAAGCCACGCCTAGTTGGTCAACTAGACACGTCTAGTTTGCGAATTAGGCACGTTATGTTTGGCAACTAGCCACGCCTAGTTTGAAAACACTCCACGTTAAAATCGTCAGCATATCACGTTATGGTTGCCGATGCTCCACGTTAAAATACCCGATACAGGCAGGAGTTTTTGGGGTTTAACACAAGATTTCCGCTACTGAAATATCGTGAGGTTCTGCAGGAACTTCGTCAACGAGCTGGAAATGGAAGCAAACACCAGTCAATTTTGCCTTTTTCAGTTTGGGTAAAAGGCGGTCGTAATAGCCTTTACCTCTTCCCAAGCGATGTCCTGCCTTATCGAACGCCATGCCTGGAACGAGGGCGAGCTGGATTTCGTCGTAGTTCTCTTCGGCAAAGGTTTCTCCCGTCGGCTCCATAATGCCGAATGCACCCTTCCTCAAAGAATCCTCGCCTTCATAGAGACGCAGCTCCAAATCCTCGCCCTTCACGACAGGCAACAAAACGCGTTTACCACTCTCGAAAGCCACCGTAATCAAAGGTCTTACATCGACTTCATCAGGCAAAGGGTAATACAAAAGCATAGTGCCTGCTTCCTGCCAATTGGCAAGAGCAAGCACCTTGTTGCAAATCTCGGCGGACAACGAGGCCAAATCGTACTGTGACTTAAGCGCTCGAATAATAGTCCGCAGTTCCTTCTTTATTTCTTTGCCTTCTTTGCGGCTTTTTCCTTTGCTTTGTCGTATTCCTCCCATAACTTCTTCTTGGCACAGAGGTCTTTCTGAGCTTGAGTGCTAGCCTCTGCTGCGGCTGCGGCTGCGGCTTCATCCTCTGGACTTGCCCAAGCAAACTGGAAGCCAGGCACTGCGTCCCAATAGCCACGCGTGAAGTCGGGGAAGGCTACGGAGCAGCAGTTGTTGTCCATCGAGAGCGCACCAAGCTCTGCAAGGCAGCACCACTCTGCAAGGTCGTAAACATCCATATCGAGAGGCAGACCGTTCTGCAGACAATAAACAAGGCGAGCATCCATGAAGAAGTCCATGCCGCCATGACCACCAACCTTCTGAGCCATCTCGCCATACTTCTTGATGATGGGATGCTGGTACTTAGCTACTAGAGCGTCCTGCTCTGCCTTTGGCAAGAAGCCGTGACTGCTGAGGTCGTCCACCTTCGGAGCAACGCCGCTGGCCGTAAGCTGACTCTTGTCGAGGGCATAATGCTGTTCGGGATACTTGGTGGCATAGCCCTTAGTGCCCGTCAGTTTGTAGAGGCGGTTGTAGGGCTGCGGGTTCATGACGTTGTGCTGAATCTCAACGACCTTGCCGTTTGCTGTACGCATCAGTGTCGTAGTATGGTCGCCATTGCGGAATTCTGCACATGGACGACCCGTACGCTTCTCCACAAGCTCTTTTCCGTGAGAACTCTTAGTGTCCATTGCCACAAGCGTAGTGAAGCGGTCTCCGCGATGGATGTCCATGGCAAGAGCAACGGGGCCAAGACCGTGAGTGGCATAGACGTCACCGCGATTCTCCTTGTTGTACTTCAGTCGCCAATGCAGGTCTTGAATGTCGCTGCCGTCGGGATTCTTCCAGTAATAAGCCCAGAAGTCGTCGAGGTTGTGGATGTAAGCACCTTCGCCACGAAGCACTTCGCCAAAGACGCCATTCTGAACCATGTTAAGCGTGTTGAGTTCATACCAGTCGTAGCAGCAGTTCTCGAGAATCATACAGTGGAGGCGCGTCTTCTCACTGAGGTTGATAAGCTCCCAGCATTGTTCGAGGTTCATAGCAGAGGGTACCTCGATAGCCGTGTGCTTGCCATTTTCGAGGGCACACTTGGCAACGGGGAAATGATGGTCCCAATCGGTTGCCACATAAACGAGGTCGATGTCTGGGCGTTTGCAAAGTTCCTCATAACCCTTCTCGCCACTATAAACGTCTGCTGGTGGCAGGCCAGCATTGCGAAGATACTTCTGGCAAGCCTCTGCTCGAGCCTCTTCATAATCACAAAGCGCAACTATCTTAACGCCAGGAATGTAGCAAAAACGCCCTACTGCACCAGGTCCACGCATACCCAAGCCTACAAAAGCCACGCGAACCGTCGCCATCTTGGGAGCAGTCAGACCAAGAACATGTTGCTGACCTGCAGGACGAGTAGGGGTATCAACTACGAGAGTTCCCTTGTCGAAATGGTACTTCGTGCTGGGACTGAGACTCTGTGCCAAAGAACTGACACTGAAAAGAATTGCCGCAAAAAGTACGGCTGAGAGATGTTTAATGTTCATATGATTAGTTTTAGTACATTTGCCGTACAAAGATAGTAAAAGTTTCCTAAAGTCCTGCGCTTTTCATGCAAAAGAAGTGAAAAATGCCAACTTTTTCTCCTTGTATGCCTACATTTACATAATTATAATGTACCTTTGCAAGGTAAAATGCCCAATATGGAGAGAAAGAAGCTGCTTGGCATGACACTCGACGAGCTGAAGGCTGTCGCCACAGAGGTGGGACTGCCCAGTTATGCCGCAAAACAGATTGCCGAATGGGTATATGGCAAACGAGTAAGGAGTATCGAGGAGATGACCAACCTCTCGCTGAAAGGCAGAACCGCTTTGGCCGAGCACTACGAGATAGGCTGCGTGGAGCCATCGGATGTTCAGCAAAGTATCGATGGAACGGCGAAATATCTCTTCCCCACGGAAAGCGGGGGGCAAGTGGAATGCGTCTTCATTCCTGATGGAGAGCGGGCCACGCTTTGCGTCAGCAGTCAGGTTGGATGCCGAATGGGATGTCGCTTCTGCATGACTGGCAGGCAAGGCTTCGGAGGCGACCTCTCCGTGACCGACATCCTGAATCAGGTCTATTCCGTACCAGGAAGCGAACTGCTTACAAACATCGTCTTCATGGGACAAGGCGAGCCTCTTGACAACCTCGATGCCGTACTCAGAGCCACACAGTTGCTAACCGCTCCTGAAGGTTGGGCATGGAGTCCGAAGCGCATCACCGTCTCGACGGTTGGGACACGAAAAGGCTTGGAACGCTTCCTGGGGGAGAGCGACTGCCACTTGGCTATCAGCCTGCACAATCCTTTCCCTGAGGAACGACTCCAGATGATGCCTGCAGAGAAGGCATACAGTCTCTCCGACATGATTGCCATGCTCAGCAAGCAAGACTGGAGCCATCAAAGGCGGCTCAGCTTCGAATACATCGTCTTCGCCGGCCTCAACGACTCTGAAAGGCATGCTAAGGAATTGGTTCGTCTGCTCTCGCCGATAGAATGCAGAGTTAACCTAATTCGCTTCCATCAGATTCCTGACACTCCATACAAAGGAGCTTCGGAGGAGAAGATGGTGTGGATGAGAGACTACCTGACAAAGCATGGCGTGACAACCACCATCCGAGCCAGTCGAGGACAAGACATCTTCGCAGCCTGCGGACTTTTACATGCAAAGAAAATGAAAGAATAAAAGAATGAAAGATATGAGACACTACATCTTTTCCCTGTCAGCACTTTGCTGCCTGCTTCTCTTGACTGGTTGCCAGAAGGAGCAGTTCTTTCCGCAAGCCAGCGGTCGCCCCTATGAGGTGCTCGTCGTCCTCGAGAATCAGATCTGGAACGCTCCTGCAGGTCGGGCTCTGTTCGACATCCTCGACACAGATGTTCCTTGCCTTCCACAAAGCGAACGCTCGTTCCATATCACACAGATAGAACCGAAAGACATGAGCGCCAACTTCAGCATCTTCCGTAATATCATTCTGGTCAACATAGACAAGACGCAGTTCTCCAGAACAGGCATGCGCTTCATGCGCAACAAGTATGCAATGGATCAGATTGTGCTCACCATCAACAGTCCCAGCCAAGAGGACTTGAGGCAGTTCTGCATCGACCACAAGCAAGAGGTTATCGACTTCCTAACACGCTCTGAGATGAACCGCCTCATCAAGGAACTGGAGAACAAGTACTCAAAAGTCACTTACGACCTTGCTTGGCAAATCTTCACCTGTCGCTTCCGTGCTCCAAAGGAACTGACCAGCTACAAGAAAGGCGAGCAGTTCTTCTGGACAAGCAATAATACGGCAAGCGGTTTGGAGAACATCTGCATGTATAGCTATCCATACGAAGGTCCTGAGACGTTCAACAAGGAATACATGGTGGCCAAGCGCGACTCCGCTATGAAAGCGAACCTGCCTGGCGAAAAGCCCGGTATGTACATGAAGACCGACTCGCTCTGCACAATCGTCAAGCCCATTAACGTACACAACAGTTACGCAATGGAGATGCGTGGCCTTTGGTACATGGAGAATGATTGCATGGGAGGTCCTTTCGTCAGCCATTCTCGCGTAGATACCGAAACGAATCGCGTCATTGTAGTCGAGGGCTTCGTCTATGCTCCTGAAAAGATGAAACGCGGCCTCATTCGCAGACTTGAAGGCTCGCTCTACACCCTGCAACTTCCGCAAGAGCAATACTCTCTCATCGACACAGGACTGGAGGAAGAGGCCGATAAGACTAAAGAACAGAACTAGATGGAAAAACTCAAGATAGCCATTTCGCAAGGCAACGGAACAAATGAGGAGCGCTTCCTCAAGGTATTCGACGACCCGACTTTGTTCGAACTCTGTACGCCCATTACTTATGATGGTGCAGATAGTATGACTGCCGCTTTGCAAGACCTCGAGGAAGGGAATGTGGACGCTTTGGTACTTGCTCCAACGGATGAGCCCATTAAGTGCCCTGCCGATGCAACCGAGGTTGTCGTGACTGAAAAAGCTTGTTTCATGCCTCTACCCAAGGAGCCGACTGAAGATGATATTATCAAACTTCGAGACATCCTGGAGCGAGACTTCGATATTCGCAATCCTCGCATTGCCATCGTTCAGGAAAGTTCGATGCAAAACCCCGAACTCGCCAATCAAGTCACGACAGAACAAAACATCAACACTTATGGTCCTTACACCTTTGAACAGATTCAGAACGAAGACATTGCCTGCCACTTCGACGGCATCATTATTCCAGAAGGCAGCACTCTCCCGACGAATCTTTCGCAGGAGCCTCCTGTTCGCTTCTTTGCAGGCACAGAAGACGTCGTTACAACGGCATCTTCTCCTGTTCAAACGAACGAGGAAGAGGAAGGATTGGCAGATGTTTCATGGATGACACATCCTTTCTATGCGGCTATAGACATTGTGCGCAATCGTGCCCTCTACGATGAAGTCCGGCAAAATCCTCTACCCAAACTCTTCCGTGACAAACGCGAGGAGCGCAAACAGAACGAAGCTCCTCAGGTAAGCCCTAACAACGAAAATACAGCAAACACAGAACAGGCATTATGACCACTTATTCCGATATGCAGACACTGATGAACCGCTATGGTATAGTGGGACGAAACGAAGCACTTCGCGAAGCTCTCGCCACAGCCGTTCTGGTCGCACCAACCGACCTCTCTGTGCTAATACAAGGTGAAAGTGGCGTGGGTAAGGAAGTCATACCTCGCATCATACACGACCACAGCAAGCGTCGTGGCAAGACTTACATTGCCATTAACTGCGGCGCTATTCCCGAAGGCACCATCGACAGTGAACTCTTCGGACATGAGAAAGGTGCTTTCACCAGTGCAATCGGTGAGCATGAAGGTTATTTTGCCGCTGCAAACGGAGGTACGCTCTTCCTTGATGAAGTTGGCGAACTGCCCCTTAGCACTCAGGCTCGACTGCTTAGGGTTTTGGAGACTGGCGAGTATCTAAGAGTCGGAAGCAGTACTCCCAGAAAGACGAATGTCCGCATCGTGGCTGCTACTAATGTGGATATTCCCAACGCCATCAAGCACGGACGTTTCCGCGAGGACCTCTATTATCGTCTCTCCACGATTAACATCCAAATCCCCCCTCTTCGCAAACGCCAAGGCGATGCAGTGCTCCTCTTCAAGAAATTCGCCCTAGACACAGCCAGTCGTTACAATATCCCTGAACCCATACGCCTCACTCCAGAAGCCGAAGCGGTGGTCAATGCCTACAAATGGCCGGGTAATATACGTCAATTGCGCAACATTACGGAGCAACTCAGCATCCTTTCAGAGAGCCGAAGTATCACGCCTGAAATGCTTGAGAGACTTGGTATAACGCCTAACTCCGACGCCGACACAGGCATTGCCACAATTGGAGGAAGCTACTCGAACTCTCAGCATGACTACGAACAGGAGATAAAGATTCTGGCTCACGCAGTCTTCGAACTTCGCTCGGAAGTTCAAGAACTTAAAGAGAAGATGCAAGGGGGCAATTGGCACGAAGCTCCATCAAGCACAACAATGCCCGTACCCATCTCGACACAGAAAAAAACTCCGCACACTCAACCAGAGGATTTGGACATCCTTACTGCAGAGGAAATCGTCGATGACGATACACTCAACATTGGTGATATGGAGAAGCGAAACATTCTGCTCGCCCTTCAACGCAATCACTACAAGCGTAAACTTGCGGCAGAAGAGCTTGGCATCAGTGAACGAACGCTTTACAGGAAGATAAAAGCCTATGGAATTGATGAATAGAAGACATCATATTGTCCTACTGTTCCTGGTAGTGTTGCTCTTTTCGGCATGCACTATCAGCTATCGCTTCAATGGTGCCAGCATCGATTATACCCTGACGAAAACCATTCAGATAGACAACTTCCCCATTCGTAGCGCTTACGTTTGGGCACCCATGCAGAGCATCTTCCAAAACAGACTTACGGATGTCTATGCCACTCAGACAAAACTTCGTCAGGTTAAGAAGAACGGCGACATGCAACTGGCTGGTGAGATTGTCGCCTTCGACCAATTCAACAAAGGAATTTCCAGTAGCGGCTATAGTAATCAGGTACAACTTAAAATGACCGTTAATGTTCGTTTCGTCAATAACAAGAAGCACTCTGACGATTTCGAACGACAGTTTACGGCAACCACTGATTACGATGCTTCCCAACAGCTCAATGCAGTTCAGGAAGAACTCGTCACCCAAATGACGAAAGACATCGTCGACCAAATCTTCAATGCCACTGTGGCTAACTGGTAAAGAAACTCCATTATGCAAAGACATATCATAGATTATCTCCGACGACCTGACACCATCGATGACAACGCGATAAGTCAGTTACAAGCGCTCACAAAGGAACATCCATACTTTCATGTTGCTCGCATCTTGCTATTGCAGGCTCTATACAAGAAGCACGACCCTGCTTACGATGAGACTTTGCGGAAGACTGCTATCCTCGTTCCAAGCAGGGAAGCGATTTTTCACCTTACAGAAGAGCCTCACTACACTCATCCTGAAGAACGCAAGCGCTATGATGAGACAGACGAAGCTTCAACTTCTCGCACAGTAAGCCTCATCGACAACTTCCTCGATGCTCAGTCTCCAGTCACGCCAATGAATCATCCTATCGATGCAGCTCAAGACTATATCGGTTATCTTTTGCAGCAAGAAAGTCTGCAAGGCGGAAAGAGGCAGGAGGAATTGCCTATGAACGGCGGAGGTGTTGTTGAAGACTTCCTCGAAAATGAACATGGAAGGTTTGTCCTCGACGATAACATCGAAACCAAACAAGAAGAGGAGCAATCGGAAGACAACCAAACGACGCAAAATGACGAAAATAATGAAATTCTGACTGAAATAATGGCCGGAATTTACATCAAACAAGGCAAATATGAGAACGCAGTGAAAATTATCAGGCAACTTTCCTTGAAATATCCAAAAAAAAATCGTTACTTTGCAGACCAAATTCGATTTCTCGAGAAACTTATAATAAATAATAAACACAAATAACATGTACACATCTATCGTTATCCTGATTGTATTGGCCTCCATTCTTATGTGCCTTATCGTACTGATTCAGGAATCTAAAGGCGGCGGTTTGGCTGCTGACTACTCCAACAACAACCAGATTCTTGGTGCTCCCAAGACAACAAACTTTATTGAGAAAGCAACCTGGTTTCTTGCAGGTGCAATGATTTTCCTCAGTGTTATCAGTGTCGCCTTCCTGCCTGGTGCAAGCCGTAATGACTCTGTAATGCAGCAACAAGCCATAGAGCAGGCAGCCACCAATCCTGGCAATGTGCCCGCTATGGAGCAGCCCGCTGCTACTGATGCTCCTGCAGAAACTCCTGCAGAGTAACAGAAGCTACTAAAGAAACAACACATGCCCCTGCATTCCCTGAAAGGGAGGCGGGGGTTTTCTCTTCAACCACCTTTATGACGAACAAAGTATTACTTATTGCAGATAGCGGTTCCACTAAGACGGATTGGCTGATCACCAAGCCTGATGGGGAGCACTTCGAATTGCATACCGATGGTATCAATCCCGCGCGCGACACGCGCGATTATATATATAATGTGGTATATCACCAGTTATTGTCCCTAATTCCACAGACAATTGAGCTGCAAGCCGTCTATTTCTATGGTGCAGGATGCATTGAGCCTTTCAGCCAGACAGTACAGAATGTCATTAAAGAACTGTTTGCCAGATGTCAGGTCGAGGTAAAGAGTGACTTGCTGGGAGCGGCTCGTGCCCTTTGTGGAAACGAGCCAGGCATCGCTTGCATACTTGGAACAGGCTCTAACAGTTGCCTCTATGACGGTAAGGACATCGTTATGCACACTCCGCCACTGGGCTATATTCTTGGCGACGAAGGAAGTGGCTCCTTCCTGGGCAAGACCTTGTTAAACGGGCTCTTCAAAGGGACATTGCCCAAGACTCTTAAGGATGACTTCTGCAGCAAATATAATACAACCATGTCAGGCATCATAGAGCGTATCTACCGACAGCCTGCAGCCAACACTTTCCTTGCTTCGTTGGTTCCATTTATTGTCGAACGCCGTTCCAGTTTTGCCATTCATAAGATGCTGGTCGATGCTTTCCGCCTGTTTATAGAGCGAAATATTGCCGTATATGGGCACAAAACGATGCCCATTAATTGCGTGGGAGGTATCGCTTATCAGTTCGAAGAGGAACTTAAGGAAGCAGCAGAGGTTGAAGGCATGCAAATAGGTCGTATTTTGCGTCGCCCCATAGATGAAATTGTACAATATCATCTTCGAGAGCAATAAACCTTATACTTTCATGCGCAAAATGTAGAAACATGTTAAATAACATAAGATAGCGGCTTGCATTGTGCATAATAATTCCCTAACTTTGCATCCGTTATCCTGAAAACAATCTTTTTACCTTAAACTAAAGCTAATACCAAGGAAGAGAGAAGCTGCGAAGCCACTCTCTTCTTTTTTTAGCCTATCCGTTTAGGAGTTCAAGATTAAGCAGACAATAGATAGTAGATGGTAAATGATAAATGTTTAGAGGTTTGCTGCGGAGACTTGCAGAGTGTCCGTGCAGCCAAAGAAGGCGGAGCACATCGAATTGAGCTTTGCAGGGCTCTTGAAGTGGATGGACTGACGCCATCTGCAGAGATGATGGCGTCTGCAATCGGCCTGGGGATTCCTGTTCAGGTGCTGATTCGCCCCAGAGAAGGTGACTTCATCTATAATGAAGATGAGGTCGAAACGATGCTTCATGACATTCGCCAGGCCCAAAAACTGGGGGCAAATGGTGTTGTAATTGGTGCTTTGAGGCCTGATGGGAGCGTCGATGAGGAGACTGTTCGTCGTCTTGTAGGCGAGGCAGAGGGCTTGAGCATCACTTTCCACCGCGCTTTCGATGTCTGCACGAAGCCTTTGGAGGCTCTGGAGAAGATTATTTCTTTAGGTTGTCACCGACTTCTCACCTCTGGTCAGGCAGCGACTGCAGAGCAAGGCATTCCTTTGATTAAGGAGCTTGTTGAGCAGTCCGCAGGAAGGCTTATCATCATGCCTGGTGCTGGAGTTAACGCGAAAAACGCCCTCAAAATCCTCTCTGAGACAGGAGCCCGCGAGATACACGGCTCTCTACGCAAGGACGGGCACACTGATACAGAGCAAGTTAGAGTCATCACCCACATGTTAAGGGAAAGTGCTTCGTGACAGATGACAAATGACAGTTTCGATATAAGCCCCCCTACCCTGTCTGCACAAAAGGAAAGAAATATTAGATTATTACTTATCTTATTTATTTATAATTAATTATATATATAATATATAACTATATATATACTTATAATAAAATAATAATAATAAATAAAAGAATAGAAGTAGTTCTTCCTCCACCCCCTCCC
>JAFYYO010000155.1 GCA_017557475.1 Bacteroidaceae bacterium | reverse complement strand
TGCGGCATTCGCGACTTCGACCTCGACCTTGCATACGAGGCTTGCCTGAAGAATGAGATGGACGGCAAAAACCGACCTGAAGGAGCCGGCAAGGACGATACTGCCGACTTCGTGGAGCTTGGCTATGCACCGCACAAGAACCTTGGCGAACGAGGCGAAGACTTCTATTTTTCAGGCTCTCACACCCTCGAATATTCCTTCTCCGCTTATGCCACAGCAATGCTCGCCAAGAGCCTCGGCAAGATGGAGCATTTCGATAAGCTGATGTGGATGTCGAAAGGATGGGAACGCATCTTCGACGAGAAGACGGGATACATGCATCCACGACTAAAAAACGGCGATTTCATCGAGAATTTCGACCCCATGCAAGTTTGGCGAGGCTTCCAGGAAGGCAATGCTGTGCAGTACACTTTCTATGTGCCTCACACCCCCGAAGAACTGATAAAGAAGGTGGGAAAAGACGAGTTCAACAAGCGCTTGAATGACATCTTCGTAGCCTCACAGCCGCAGATTTTCTCAGGCGGCAAGGAGATAGATGCTTTTGCAGGCTTGCGTACTTATTACAATCAAGGCAATCAGCCTTGCCTGCACATCTCTTGGCTCTTCAATCACAGCGACCGTCCAGACCTCTCGCAGAAGTGGGTTCGTGCTATTTGCGACGAGTTCTACGGCACCGATGGCATTCATGGTTACGGCTACGGGCAGGATGAAGACCAAGGGCAACTGGGAGCCTGGTATGTGATGGCAGCACTTGGACTCTTTGCAGTCGATGGTCTGACCTCTCCAGAACCGAGTTTCTCTATTGGCAGCCCCGTCTTCGATAAAGCCACAATCAAGCTTAACTCGCAGTATTACAAAGGGAAAGAGTTCGTCATTACCACCAAAGGCAACGGCAAGCAAAACGTTTATGTAAAGCCCTCGAAGCGCATCAACAGTAAGCCGAGCAAGGCTGGCAGCATCAAGTTCGCCGATGTCGTTAGTGGTGGCACTATGGAACTCACAATGTCAAAGAAGCCGTAATATGCAAGCTTCTTTGGCGACTTAGAGATAGGAGAGATAGAGGTAATTCGTCTGGGCAGGGTACTCAGCGGCGAGAGTATCGATTTGATGTACTGTAGGCTCGATGCCAAGTTCCTTACGCCACTTGCGAACGACCAGTCCGGCTTGCTCCATGTTCATGTCTGCTCCGAGACCAAGAGCGCGGGCTATCTGGAAGTCTGAAAAGCCATAGACCTTGGCTTCTTTTAGCAAGCCAGAGAATTCCGGTTCTTCAAGAAGTTCGAGAAATTCTGAATAATCAGAGTATTCTGAATACTCGGAAAGATAGCAGAACTCTTTTAGTTGGTCGTTGATATCGACGATGTGCTTTAACTTCTGCAAGAACCAGCAATCAATCTTCGTGAACTGATGAATCTGCTTCACGCTATAACCCATTATCATGGCTTTTGCTATGATGAAAATGCGCGTATCTGTAGCATGTTGCAAGGCCTCGGGAACATTGGTGACGTGCTGAGCCTTGTTATCCACGAAGCCGTGCATTCCCTGACCAATCATTCGGAGCCCCTTCTGCATAGCCTCCTCGAAGGTGCGACCTATCGCCATCACTTCGCCGACACTCTTCATTGAACTGCCCAATTCATGGTTCACGCCGTGGAACTTCGAGAGGTCCCAACGCGGAATCTTGCAGACAACGTAGTCGAGAGCAGGCTCGAAGAAAGCACTTGTAGTCTTTGTAACGGAGTTTTTTAACTCGAAGAGGCCATAGCCAAGACCGAGCTTTGCAGCGACAAAAGCAAGCGGATAACCAGTTGCCTTGCTTGCAAGAGCAGAAGAACGACTCAATCGGGCATTGACCTCGATGACGCGATAATCCTCCGAATTGGGGTCGAGAGCATACTGCACATTGCATTCGCCAACGATACCAATATGACGAATAATCTTAATTGCTAAAGCACGAAGTTTATGATACTCGCTATTGCTGAGTGTTTGGCTTGGAGCAACCACGATGCTTTCGCCTGTATGAATGCCAAGAGGGTCGAAGTTCTCCATGTTGCAGACAGTAATACAGTTATCGAAACGGTCTCGAACAACCTCGTACTCTATCTCCTTCCAGCCCCTTAATGACTTCTCAACAAGCACCTGCGACGAGAACGAAAAGGCTTCTTCGGCTTGTGTCAAAAGTTCCTCATCGTTGTCGCAAAAGCCACTTCCCAAGCCGCCAAGAGCATAAGCAGCTCGCAGAATCACTGGGAAACCTAAATCGTGGGCAGCTTTTTGCACTTCTTCTATTGTATTGCAAGCCTCGCTTTTGATGGTCTTAACACCGATTTCATCAAGCTTCTTCACAAAGAGTTCGCGGTCTTCTGTATCGATAATGGCCTGAATGGGAGTGCCGAGAACCTTGACGCCATACTTCTCGAAGACGCCTTTCTGGTAGAGTTCAACGCCGCAATTCAGGGCAGTTTGTCCGCCAAAGCTGAGAAGGATACCATCTGGCCTTTCTTTCTCGATGACGCGCTCAACAAAGTCAGGTGTAACAGGTTGGAAATAAACCGTATCAGCCACATCTTTCGAGGTCTGAACTGTAGCGATGTTCGGATTGATGAGAACAGTCTTGACGCCCTCTTCCTTTAAGGCTTTCAAGGCTTGTGCCCCGCTATAGTCGAACTCACCAGCCTGACCTATCTTCAAAGCTCCGCTACCCAAAAGCAGAACCTTTGAAGGCTTCTTGACAACATTCTCCTCCTCTTTATATAGAGGAATAGGAATCTGACCTTCGAGCGCTTTCACGAACTCGTCGAACATCCATTCTGTATCTGTCGGACCAGAGCAAGCTTCTGGATGGAACTGAGCTGAGAACCAAGGATTTGTCTTGTGTCGAATGCCTTCATTCGAGCCATCGTTCATATTTACGAAAAGTGGCTCCCAATCAGAAGGCAAAGTGTTGTCGTCCACAGCATAGCCATGATTCTGCGAGGTGATAAAACAGCGATTCGTTCCCACTTGCCTTACAGGTTGGTTGTGGCTGCGATGACCATACTTCAGTTTATAGGTCTTGCCTCCAGCCGCCCTTGCAAGCAATTGGTTCCCAAGACAGATTCCCATCAATGGACGCACCTTTTTATTATTAAGGAATGTATGGATATGCTCCACAGTCTTGCCACATTGTTCTGGGTCGCCAGGTCCGTTCGCCAAGAAAAGCCCATCGAAATCGAGTTGATTAAAATCGTAATCCCAAGGAACTCTGATAACCTCCACGCCTCTGCGCAATAGACATCGAATGATATTGGCCTTCACGCCACAATCCACAAGCACAACCTTTTTGCCAGCACCTTCATTGTAACGAATGACTTCCTTGCAACTAACCTTCTCCACCCAATTGACGGAGCCATAATCACTCCCCTTGCCCTTTGGAGAGGGGTCGGGGGTGAGGCTGATTCTTCCCATCATGACTCCATGTTCCCTGAGAACTTGAGTCAAGCGACGAGTATTGATGCCTGTAATGCCTGGAATCTTTTCGCGCTTCAGCCACTCCGCCAACGATTCCTTCGCATTCCAATGACAGTATTCCTCACTGTAATCTGCTACAATGATGGCCTTTGGATGAATCTGGTCGCTCTCCATAAAATGAGGAAGCGGTTCGCCTCCAGTATCGGGGATGCCATAATTGCCTATAAGCGGATAAGTAAAAGTCAGTATTTGTCCTGCATAACTTGGGTCGGTCAAACTCTCTGGATAACCCGTCATCGCAGTATTGAAGACCACTTCTCCCTCGACTTCTGCCTCAAAGCCGAAGCTCTTGCCGCAGAAGACCGTTCCATCACTCAAAATCAATTGCGCGTCCTTCATCGTATCTTTTATCAATATGCTTGTTCGTGTACTCCTTTTACAGCTCGTCCGCTTGGGTCGTTCATGTTCTTGAAAGCAGCATCCCATTCGAGAGCGATGGCTGTAGAGCAAGCCACACTTGCCTCTTGGTTTACGCTTCGAGCCGCAGATTCGCTTGGGAAATGCTCCGCAAAAATGCTGCGGTAGTAGTATTCTTCCTTGTTGAGTGGCGGATTGATTGGGAAACGCTCTGCAGCATGGGCCATCTGCTCATCGGTCACGGCTTCGGAGGTTATCTTCTTCAAGGTGTCAATCCAACTATAGCCCACACCATCGCTGAACTGCTCCTTTTGCCTCCAAGCAATTTCTTCAGGCAACATATCGGCAAAGGCCTCTCGAACAATCTTCTTCTCGATTGTGGAGCCAGGACACATCTTTGCCTCTGGGTTTGTCCGCATTGCCACATCGAGGAACTCCTTATCGAGGAAAGGTACACGACCTTCAACGCCCCAAGCCGAAAGACTCTTGTTGGCTCTCAGACAATCGTAGAGATAAAGTTTGCCAAGCTTGCGAACCGTCTCTTCGTGGAAAGCCTTTGCATTAGGCGCTTTGTGGAAGTAGAGATAACCGCCGAAGATCTCGTCCGCACCTTCGCCGCTGAGCACCATCTTGATGCCCATCGACTTGATGACGCGAGCCAAAAGATACATTGGCGTAGAAGCTCGAACCGTCGTTACATCGTAAGTCTCGATGAAATAAATCACATCTCGAATGGCATCCAGCCCTTCCTGAATCGTGTAGTTGATTTCGTGGTGAACGGTTCCGATGTGCTCGGCCACAAGTCGCGCTTTCTCCAAATCGGGAGCACCTTTCAGTCCTACTGCAAAAGAGTGCAAGCGCGGCCAATAGGCTCTTGTCTGCGAGTTATCCTCGATTCTGTGCTCGCTGAACTTTTCTGCAATTGCAGAGACGACAGAGGAGTCCAGACCGCCAGAAAGAAGCACGCCATAAGGTACATCGCTCATCAGTTGTCGTTTCACAGCCGCCGTCAATGAGGTGCGAATATCCTCAACCGAAGCAGGATTGTCCTTCACAGCCTCATAATCCATCCAATCCCGATGATAATACCGCTGCTGAGTCAATCCGTCTTTGCTCCAAAGATAATGGCCAGGCAGGAAAGGCTCATACCTTTCGCACTGCCCTTCGAGCGCCTTCAGTTCCGAAGCCACATAGACCTTTCCGTCGCTGTCATAACCAATATAAAGAGGTATCACACCAATTGGGTCGCGAGCAATCAGGAACGCATCCTTTTCCTCATCATAAAGCACAAAAGCGAAGATGCCCGAAATATCTTCCAGGAAGTTGACGCCCTTGTCGCGATAAAGTGCCAGAATCACTTCGCAATCGCTTCCTGTCTGAAAGTCATATTGTCCGGCATAGCGACGGCGGATTTCCTGATGATTATAGATTTCGCCATTCACAGCCAAAACCTGCTTGCGGTCAGGCGAGAAGAGCGGCTGTCCACCACTTTCGGGGTCAACTATAGAAAGACGTTCGTGAGCAAGAATGGCAGAACCGCCACAATAGATTCCGCTCCAATCAGGACCACGATGGCGAATCTTATGACTCATTTGCAAAGCCTTTTGTCGCAGTTCTGGAGTCTGCTTCTTTATCTTTAGAATTGAAACTATTCCACACATAATATGTTGATTTTTAGTTAATGCAAGCTTTAATGAAACTCATAAAGAGAGGGTGCGGATGCAGAACCGTCGAGCGGTATTCGGGATGGAACTGGGTGCCGATGTACCACTTCTTCTCTGGAATCTCGACAATTTCAACAAGATTAGCTGTCGGATTGATACCGACGCATTTCATCCCAGCCTTTTCGTATTCTTCCTTATATTGGTTGTTGAACTCGTAACGATGACGATGTCTTTCGCTGATAAGCGGCTTTTCGTTATAAGCCTCATAAACACGACTGCCTTCGCGCAACTCACATTCGTAAGCTCCAAGTCGCATAGTTCCACCCATTTGAGTGATGCTCTTCTGCTCTTCCATGATATCTATGACGTTATGAGGTGTATCTGGATTCATTTCTGCACTATTAGCATCCTTGTATCCCAATACATTTCGAGCAAACTCAATGACCATCATCTGCATACCGAGACAAATACCGAAAGTCGGAATATCGTGGGTTCGAGTATATTCTGCTGCGATGATTTTGCCCTCGATACCGCGCTGGCCAAAGCCCGGACACACCACGATTCCCTGCAAGCCCTCAAGTTTCTCGGCCACATTTTCTTTGGTAATTTCCTCGCTATTCACAAAGTGCAACTTAGCTTTCACATCATTATAGATGCCGGCCAAGTTCAGACTCTCGCGAATGCTTTTGTAGGCATCTTGGAGGTCGTACTTACCAACCAAACCGATATGTACCTCATGAGTGGCATTGCGTTGTTTCTCGAGGAAATCGCGCCAAGCTTTCATAGCGGGTGTCTCGCCTACGGGAATGCCAATCTTGCGCATAATGGCTGCATCCAATCCTTGATGTTGCATATTGACTGGCACCTCATAAATGCTGGGCATATCTTCGCTCTGCACCACACATTCAAGGTCCACATTACAGAAAGAAGCCACCTTCATACGCATGCTATCGTCGAGGTGGCGTTCAGTACGAAGTACCAAAATGTCGGGCTGGATGCCCATTCCTTGCAACTCCTTAACACTATGTTGCGTAGGTTTGGTTTTCAATTCGTCAGCCGCTTTCAAATAAGGAACATAGGTCAGGTGTACGCAGACAGCGCTCCTTCCCAACTGCCATCTGAGTTGTCGAATCGCTTCCATGAAGGGAGCGCTCTCAATGTCGCCAATGGTACCGCCCACTTCGGTTATAACGAAATCCCAATCCTCGCCCTGCTCGTCTTCGCGGAGCATCCTCCTTTTTATCTCGTCCGTGATATGAGGCACAACCTGAATGGTCTTGCCCAAATAGTCGCCATGACGCTCGCGGTCGATAACGGTCTTGTAGATGCGACCTGTGGTAATGGAGTTGTTGCGAGTGGTATGAATGCCTGTAAAACGCTCATAGTGGCCGAGGTCGAGGTCTGTCTCGAAGCCGTCCTCTGTGACGTAACACTCGCCATGCTCGTAGGGATTCAATGTCCCAGGGTCAATGTTGATGTAGGGGTCGAACTTCTGAATCGTGACCTTGTAGCCGCGAGCCTGGAGCAACTTGCCGATGCTGGCAGAAATAATGCCTTTGCCCAAAGAAGAGACTACGCCGCCTGTAACAAAGATGTAACTGGTCTTCATGCTTTCTCTCGTTATTTCGTTATACCGTTTTGATGATTCTCATACCAATTGACAAATGCCTCGTTTACGCGACGAATGCCGCCAGGAGTTGGATAATCGCCCGTAAAATACCAGTCGCCATGATGATTCGGAATAGCTGTATGGAGACCTTCTATGCTTTGGAAGACGAGTTCTATCGGCGCTTCCATACCTTGAGGCCGCATCATTTCGACCATTTTGTCGTTAATCTCCTCAACCGAGAACGGCTTGTAAATGGCCTGAACGAAGTTCCCCTCGCCTTTTGGAGAGGGGTTAGGGGTGAGGCTATTTTTGCAGGCCTCATAAGTGTCTGCAATTACCTGCCACATTCCCCTTTCTTCCAGCAAAGCGATAGCGGCTCTGAAAGCACAAAGTTCTTCCAACTGAGCCATATCGATGCCGTAGAAATCGGGATAGCGAACCTGCGGCGAACTGCTTACCATCACTATCTTTTTCGGATGCAGACGGTCGAGAATCTTGAAGATGCTCTCTTTCAAAGTTGTGCCGCGAACAATTGAGTCGTCGATGATGACGAGGTTGTCCTTGTAGGGTTCAAGACAGCCGTAAGTAATGTCATAGACATGAGCCGCAAGGTCGTTTCTGGCTCCAGCTTCGGTGATGAACGTCCGCAGCTTGATGTCCTTCCACGCCACCTTTTCCGTCCTTACATCCAGCCCTTGCCTGCGGAAGCCTTCCACCATTCCGTAGAAAGCCACTTCGGCTGTGTTGGGGATGAACGAAAAGACGGAATGCTCCGTATCGATGTCGATGGCTCGAAGAATAGGCTTTGTTAATTGTTCGCCCAGCCGCTTGCGTTCCTGATAAATTTCGCTATCGGAGCCGCGACTAAAATAGATGCGTTCGAAACTGCATTGGTAATCGCCTTTTTGAGGCATGATGATGTCGGTCTTCGCTTCTCCGTGACTGCTCACGATAAGAGCCTGGCCAGGTGGAATCTCCTGGACTTGGTCGGCAGATAGGTCGAAAGTGGTTTGCAAGACAGGTCGCTCGCTTGCAACCGCTACTATCTCGTCGTCCTGATAGTAGAAAGCAGGTCGGATGCCCCAAGGGTCGCGGACTGCAAACATCTCGCCGCTACCAGTAAGACCACAAAGCACATAACCGCCATCGTAGTCTGGAAGGGCACTTCGCAGCACTCGGCTCATATCCACATGGTCGTCGATGTAGTGGGTGATGTCGAGGTCCTGAAGTCCGATTCGCTTGGCTGCATTGAAGTTGCGCTCTACCTCTCGGTCAAGCCTATGCCCCATCCATTCTAGCGTGATATAACTGTCGCCGAACATGCGAGGAGACTGGCCTTGTTGGACGATTTTCTCGAAGATTTCGTCGATGTTCGTCATGTTGAAATTGCCGCAAAGACACAGGTTCTTGGCCCGCCAATTGTTGCGACGCAGGAAAGGATGAATGTATTGCAGACCGCTCTTGCCCGTCGTCGAGTAGCGCAAATGGCCCATGAAGAGCGAAGCCTCTTCCCAACCTTGAACATGATTGAAAATCTCCGTAATCGCCTCTTTCCCCTCAGCCCTTTCGCGAAACATATACTCCTCTCCAACTGGCGCCTTCATG
>JAFYYO010000154.1 GCA_017557475.1 Bacteroidaceae bacterium | reverse complement strand
TTTTATCGTATGGCAGTTCCATATGCTTGCCGATACTGGTAATGATAATGCCTGCGCCTTGCTTTCTGGCTTCCTCTGTCATGATGTTTGCCATTATCTGCGAGTTCTCGTCGTCAAGATGCGATATTGGCTCATCACAAAGCAGGAAGTCGAAGGGCTGCACAAGGGCTCGAATCATGGCTACTCTCTGTTGCTGACCAAAGCTCATCAAGCGGACAGGAGACGCCATCTTGTCGGCAATACCGAGAGCCTCGAACCATCCTTCTATCTCTTTTCTCTGCTTATGATGCGTCAGGCTGTTTTTTATTTCGATGTTCTCCATTGCCGTCAGTTCAGGGAAGAGGCGCAACTCTTGGAAAAGAAGGCTGATGTGCTTTTGTCGCAACTCTATCCATTCCTTTACCTTAAGCCGGCGACTATCCTTTCCGTCGAAGAGAATCTTGCCGTCGAAGTCCTGTCTGTAGCCGATAATGAAACTGCAAAGCGAACTCTTTCCTGTGCCGCTTTGAGCCTCTATGAGGTAGGTTTTGCCCTTCTCGAAGGTAACTTGCTGCCGCCAGATATCGCTTTGGATGTCAGTCCTTTGCAAGAAAACCTTGGGGAGAGTGTTGTCTAGAGTTATCTTATTCATTCTCCTGTTACGAGTGTCATGACGTTCGAGATAATGTCCTTCACAGGTTTTCTGGTTTGAATGCTCAGTTCCAGATTCTGCGGAGTGTCTGCAACAAGGGAAACACTCTCGAAGGCATCTGCGATATCACGAACCTGTGGCATAGTCCTGAGCATGAGGGCAAGACCAGGATAAGCGTCTAAGACCTGACCGATGTTCAGCGAGGCGCTCAAGTACTTACCCTTTGTTGGCGAATTAAACACGTGATGTTTGGCATTATCACGTGTGTTGTTGGCCAACGACACATTAGTTGTTATGTAAAGGTTCTTGTCGCGTACACCAAAGTATGCTCTGTTGCCCTCATATTCGAAGACATAGTCGTTTGCTCCCAACTTATGTACTTGATCCCAATCATCAGCATTCTTGAGGAAATCCGTATTGGCAAGCGAGGCTGTAACAAGGAAATCGGGATGCTTCAGGTCAAACTTGGGGATAACGAATGAGACGTCTCCGTTTACGGCTTTCAGCATCATATCGACATCCACATTCATGTTCAAGGCAAGAAGAAGACTCCTTATTTGTGGCACTTGGCGAAGAAGAGGCAGGAGTTGTTCGCCTCTCAGGTTGAACTGAACAGACACAAACGGGTCTTCAGGACCGATGCCAGCGAGGGTTCCTTCAATAGGAGCAAGAGGCAAGGAACTGAAGTCTGTCGTCAGGTGAGCAGAGAGACTGATGTCCTTCTTGCCAATCTGCAGACCTGCGTTGAGGATAGCATCGGAAATGCCTGCAGGCAGGTTCTTCGTATATTCCTCAGGAATGCCTTTCAGAGGAGCACTCAAGCGGAACACACCCTCTTGTTCATCGACTTTCTCCAGAGCTTCCACCTCCTTTTTGCCTTGCGACATGAGCTTCGACATCACATCCATCAACGCATCTTGTGCCGATGGAGTTGAAGCATCACAAAGCAGTACCTTATCCTCATCAAGGCATCCGATGGTACTATTGTTGACAATCCACTGAAGTCCGTTCTGTTCTTCACTTGCAAAGCCATAGACAGAAATAGCCTTGAGCAACTTCTCTGCGTCTTTCACATTCATTGCAATGCCCGTGAGCCCCTTTTCCGTAGAGAAGGCATAGACAGGTTTTGCAAGGTCGATGGCTTCGAGGATATCCTCAAAGTTCATGGTGAGCTTCTTCACCTTATCCTCCTTCAGGCCCAAACTCTGAATGAGTTCAGCAGGTTCGAGCACAGCAACAGCAGTTGCATCTTCTGGCACAACTTCTCTTGCCTTGTCGTTATCACGATGGAAATACCAATAAGCCGCAGCTCCGACGAGGAGCAAAGCCACAAGGGCTATAATAAGTTTCTTCATACCGATATATTTTATTTTCATGCAAAGGTACGAATTTTTTTTTAATTACGAGCATCTTCCACCAAGAAAGTCGTTAAAGCGGAAAAGCGGAAAGTAGACATGAATACATTTTGAAGCAGAAAAAGTAGGTATAAAGTAGGGATATATAGTAATATATATCGTAATATAATTATAATTATATAATAATAAATAATAATAAACTTTTACTAAGAAAAGTCCTCTTTCCGCTTTCCGCACCGCCCCCGAAACACCTTTATGTCTACTTTCCGCCTTTCCGCTTTTCCGCTTATTCTGTTTTTCCTCCGACAGCTGACTTTGTTTAATTCGAAGCGATCCACGTCAAGTTTTGGTAGACAATTTGGTAGATTGATATTTTTCTTAATTTTGACTTCTTGCGCTCCAGTAGGTGCTCAGGCGGCAGAGCCGGAACGTCGAAGTTACTTTCACTCGAAAAAGCTCAAATAAATTTGGCTTTTTGCTCACTTATTCGTAACTTTGCAAATTGAATCATGAATCAGTTCGAACTTATATCTGATTATAAGCCCACAGGAGACCAGCCAGAGGCGATAGAGCAGCTCACTGAAGGCGTTCGTCAGGGTGTGAAAGCCCAGACTTTGATGGGCGTTACAGGTAGCGGCAAGACGTTTACCATTGCCAATGTCATCCGCAATATCAATCGCCCTACCCTCATCCTTTCGCACAACAAGACGCTTGCGGCTCAGCTTTATGGCGAGATGAAGCAGTTCTTCCCGCATAATGCGGTGGAGTACTACGTCAGCTACTACGACTACTATCAGCCTGAAGCCTATATGCCTTCGACGGACACTTATATCGAGAAGGACTTAGCCATTAACGACGAGATTGACAAGATGCGCCTCGCTGCCACAAGTGCTTTGCTTTCAGGCAGGAAGGATGTGATTGTGGTAAGCAGCGTTTCGTGCATCTATGGAATGGGTAATCCTGCTTCGTTCTACGAGACTGTGCTCGAGCTTCATGTGGGTCAGAAGATTGATAGGAATGAACTCCTTCGCCGACTCAACGAGTTGCTTTATGTTCGCAACGACATAAGCCTTTCCCGAGGGGAATATCGCGTGAAAGGAGATACTGTGGATATTGCCCTCGCCTATAGTGATTTCATGCTTCGCGTGACCTTCTGGGGAGATGAAATAGAGGGTATAGAAGAACTTGATTACGAGACGCTTGTCCGCATTCAGCTCTATGATTGCTATAAGGTCTATCCTGCCAACCTCTTCATGACGACGAAGGATGCTCAGGAGCGTGCCATCGTGCAGATTCAGAATGACCTTCGTGAGCAGGTTGCCTTCTTTGAAAGTCAGGGAAAAGAGCTTGAGTCAAAGCGTCTGTTCGAACGTGTCACCTATGACATCGAGATGATTCGCGAGCTTGGACATTGCTCGGGTATTGAGAACTATAGCCGCTACTTTGATGGACGCAAGCCTGGCGAACGTCCTTATTGCCTGCTCGACTTCTTCCCCAAGGACTTCCTGCTTGTCGTAGACGAGAGCCATGTGTCTATGCCTCAACTGCATGCGATGTATGGAGGCGACCAATCCCGCAAGACAACTCTTGTTGAGTATGGTTTCCGACTTCCTGCTGCAAAGGACAATCGTCCACTCAAGTTCGAGGAGTTCCAAGAGATGACGCATCAGGTGATTTACGTCAGCGCTACACCTGCCGACTATGAGATTGCCGAGAGCGAAGGCGTTGTTGTGGAACAAGTTATCCGTCCTACAGGTCTCCTCGACCCCAAGATAAATGTTCGTCCAACAGAGAATCAAGTGGATGACCTTTTGGAGGAGATTCAGCAATGCATCGAAAGGAAGGAACGTGTGCTTGTGGTGACTCTGACGAAACGAATGGCAGAGGAGTTGACGGAATATCTGCTTGGATCAGGTGTTCAAGCGGCTTACATCCATAGCGACGTTGATACCATCGAACGTGTGCGCATCCTTACGGAGCTTCGTTCAGGTGTTTATGATGTGCTTGTTGGCGTGAATCTGCTTAGGGAAGGTCTCGACTTGCCGGAAGTGTCTCTTGTCGCAATCCTTGATGCTGATAAAGAGGGTTTCCTGCGTAATGCAAGAAGCCTGACACAAACGATTGGCAGAGCGGCTCGTCATGTTAATGGACGCGCCATCTTGTATGCCGATACCATCACAGACAGCATGCAGGCTACTATTGACGAAACCAATCGCAGAAGAGAAAAGCAGCTCAAGTATAATGCCGAGCACCATATCACGCCGCAACAGATAAGGAAAGGAGACCCCCACCAAACCTCCCCGTGGGGAGGCTACAATTCCCCATCGGAAGAAACAGGAGTGGGCAACTACTCTATTCTTGCTGTTGCCGAGGCAGAAACGCTTACTGCAGAACAAAAGAAAAAGCGCATAGCAAGCCTTGAGAAGAAGATGAAAGAAGCTGCAAAGAGGCTTGAGTTCGTTGATGCCGCCATCCTTCGCGACGAGATGCTAAGGCTAAAAGCGGAACTCGGCGAGTCTAATTCTCAAACTAGGCATGTCTAATTCTCAAACTAGGCACGCCTAATTTGAAAACAACACACGTGATGTTCGGCAACAACACACGTGATGTTTGCCAACAACACTAGAGTATTTTGCCAATAACACTAGGGTATTTTGGCTGGAAGCACGAAACTCCCTCAAAAAAACACGCCCCATCTCGTTGGGAGAAAGGGCGTATTCTTATACCTTATTATTTATTATGCGCGTAAGAGAGCCTTACTGCTTTATCTTGTCCCAAGTATTCTGTTGCGAAGCATCAATGGCAAAGAGAATTTCGTAGGCTCGGTCTTTCTCCTCGCGTGTGCCCTTCTTTGAGAAGATGTTGACCAGCTCGTCGCGCTTATATTCGGTGAAGAGCTGCGCTACCTTTGTCATGTTCTTTGCCGTATTGGCTTCGTGAAGCAGTTCGAGGGCATCGCAAATGGTGGCTCTTGCACTATCAGGCACCTCGCTCATGCGGTCAAGGCCTTGGCGATGATAAATGTAGTTGAACTGGCGCATACATTCCATCGAGCCGTCCATATAGTCGTTCAGGAGGGAAAAACGATTGCCACTGTCGCCAAAAGCCTTCCAACCAGGGAAGCCCATGTTCTCGCCTGCCGTCACGATATCCTCGGCTATATGGAAGCAGTCGGTACCTCCCATCGGAGCCATCGTGTCGAGATCCATGCCGATTATCATATAGGCATAGTAAGCGAGGAGTGCTATGAGGTTGTTGTCGACCTGATTGTCCTGGTACTGCAATTGGTCGAACTCTGAGAACTCGAAGGTAAAGTCACCGTCGTTCACGGCATAAGCTACGGTGTTGTAGGTGCTGCCATAAACAGGACGGCTGCTGTTCATGAGTAAAGTGCATTCGAACGTATTCTCGTCGGGTTTGTAAGTGTTGACGGTAATGTTGAAGTTGCACTGTATCTTCTCGTTCTCGCGGAAAGGTATCTCAGTCCACTTCTGGCTGTTGAGGAAGTCCGTGAGCTTCGTCTGCAAGGCATCGAACACCTCTGTCCTTGTGCCCTGAACCTTCGTATGATTGATAGTCACACGAGCCTCAAGCTCCTGAGCTTGTAATAGGGGCAAGGAGCTGGGGGCAAGGAGCAAGAGTGCGGATATTATGATTTTGAATTTATTCATTTTGAATTTTGAATTAAATGCTCAATTATGTCTTCTGCAACTTCTCGCTTGGACTTTGTGTCGTAAGCCGTGAGGCTGTGTTTGTCGATGATGGTCACTTTGTTGGTATCAACTCTGAAGCCTGTGCCTTTGTCCTGAAGACTGTTCATGACGATGAAGTCGAGGTTCTTGCGCTTCAACTTCTCTTGGGCATTCTTCAGTTCATCGTTCGTCTCGAGCGCAAAGCCCACGAGCATCTGCTTTTTCTTCTTAACGGCACCAAGAGCTGCTGCGATGTCTTGAGTGGGCTGGAGTTCGAGCTTCAGGTCGTCGCCCTTGCGCTTAATCTTCTTGTCGGCAGTCTTCTTGGGCGTAAAGTCCGCAACTGCTGCACAAAGGATAGCAATATCTGCTTTAGGGAAAGCTTTGGTCGCAGCAGCGTACATCTCTGCAGCACTCTCCACATCAATTCGCTTGATGGCGGGATGATTGGTCGTCAAAGTCACAGGACCAGTGACGAGTGTCACCTCTGCACCTTGCTCTGCGCATACCTCAGCAAGTGCAAAGCCCATCTTTCCGCTACTGTAATTGCCGATGAAACGAACGGGATCAATCTTCTCGTAAGTAGGACCAGCCGTGATGAGCAC
>JAFYYO010000153.1 GCA_017557475.1 Bacteroidaceae bacterium | reverse complement strand
CCTTTTGGTCCGATGCCAGCACTTTGTGCGATTGCCGATGAGGTGACGAAGGTTCATGCCATCTGTGTCCGCTGTGGAGCCCTTGCTTACGTCAGTCATCGCATCGTTGCAGGCGAAAAGCAAGTCTTGCTTGGCGAGAAACAGGAGTACGAACCGCTTTGCCGAGAGTGTTATGCTCAAGCAATAAAAGAGAAAGTTGAGGAGGAATAAGTATGTTAGAGAAAGAGATCACCTTCGATAAAGTCGTTCGTTGGTTGGTTGCGGCACTTGTTGCTGCTGCGCTTATATGGTTGGTAAACCGCCTTTCCAGCGTGTTGCTGCCTTTCTTCATCGCTTGGATTCTGGCATACATGATTTATCCTTTTGTCCGTTTCCTCGAGACGAAATGCCGACTGAAATACAGAGCAGTAAGCATTGTTGTGGCTTTGCTCGTAGTCCTTGCAGTCCTTACTCTTGTCGTCTTTCTCGTAGTGCCTCCCATCATCGAAGAGAGTCTTCGAATGTCGAAGCTGATAACTGTCTATTTCAACGACACTCTGGCTTCCTCCAAGTTGTTCGAAAGTATCCAGAATGTGCTGCAAAGCTATGCTAACGACGACTCCTTGATGAAGCTCTTGCAACATAGCAGCATCATGGACGTCGCACAAAATCTGGTCTTGAAGGGTTGGGAGTTCCTTTCTGGAACACTCAATTTTGCGATTGGTTTGCTGGGAAGTGTCATCGTTTTGCTCTATCTGTTCTTCATTTTGATGGATTACGAGAAGATTTCTGAAGGCTGGATTCGCTTCATTCCTGCAGGTCAGCGAGGCTTCATGAGCATGGTGGCTGGAGATGTGAAAAGCGGTATGAATGCTTATTTTCGCGGTCAATCGCTCATCGCACTTCTCGTCGGAATCCTCTTCAGCATAGGTTTCCTCATCATCGACTTCCCGATGGCAATAGGCTTGGGACTCTTCATCGGAGTCTTGAACCTGATTCCTTATCTTCAACTGGTCGGCTTCATCCCAACCATCATACTTGCTCTTGTGAAAGCAGCCGATACAGGACAGAACTTCTGGGTAATCCTGCTTTGTGCTTTAGCCGTCTTTGCAGTCGTGCAGACCATTCAAGACGTCTATCTCACCCCTAAAATCATGGGTCATGTAACGGGTTTGAAGCCAGCTATCATCCTGTTGAGTCTCTCCATTTGGGGCAGTCTGTTGGGTATCATCGGACTCATCATCGCCTTGCCTCTCACGACCCTTCTCATCTCGTATTACAGGCGTTTTGTCCTCAAGGAAGGTGACGAAAAGAAAGATAGCTAGCGTCCTTGCCAAACATAACACGTTATCTTCGTCAACATAACACGTTACGATTGCAATCATAACACGTTATGTTTGCAAACTATGCTGGTGAAGTTCTCAAATGAGGCTTGCCTATTTCAAAGCTTTGAGGTTAGCTTGCAACTGAGCCGTGCTGCTGGCACCTACGAGGACGGAGGTAACACCTCTCTGCTCAAGCACCCATGAGAGTGCCATCTCTGCCAATGTCTCACCTCTGCTCTGAGCGGCATCATTATAGCTGCGCAACTGTTCTAACAGCTCAGGTGTGAGCAGATCCTCTCTCAAGGTCTTCCCTCTCGACATACGACTGTCTTTTGGAATGCCGTTAAGGTAGCGGTCTGTCAGCAATCCCTGTGCCAAAGGGGAGAAGGAAATGAAGCCGATACCCTGTTCTGCACAGAAATCCAGGATGCCCTCCTCTTGTGGAGCACGGTCGAGCATGTTCAGTCGGCCTTGATAAATCAGCAGAGGAACATCGCGTTCCTTCAGATACTTAGCTGCAAAGCGTGTAGCTTCAAGAGGCCATCGGCTGATGCCTACATAAAGAGCCTTGCCCTGTCGGACAGCATCCACCAGTGCCTGCAAAGTCTCATCCAGAGGAGTCTCTGGGTCATAACGATGGCTGTAGAAGAGGTCGACATAGTCCAGATGCATGCGCTTCAGGCTTTGGTCCAGACTTGCCATCAGATACTTTCGCGATCCCCAATTTCCATAGGGACCAGGCCACATGTCATAGCCCGCCTTAGTGGATATGAAGAGCTCATCGCGATAGGGGCGAAAATCCTCATCCATCAGCCTTCCGAATGTCTCCTCCGCAGATCCATAGACTGGGCCATAGTTGTTGGCAAGGTCAAAGTGGGTGATGCCATGGTCGAAGGCAAAGTGCGTAATCTCGCGGCTCCTTTCGTAAGGGTCAACACTTCCGAAGTTATGCCAGAAGCCGAGGCTAATCTTTGGGAGCAACACGCCAGAGCAGCCACAGCGCTCAAACACCATTCCGTTCTCGTAGCGAGTCTTGTCTGCAGAATACATTTCTTTCATAGATGACAGATGAATGAATCACAATTCCGTCTGCAAAGATAAGAAAATAACCCTCAAAAACATAGTTGAAAAGAAAAAAGCAAAGTAAAACAAATAATTTTTCACTTTTTTGTTGTACCTTTGCAGCCGCAAATGAAAGATTTTGCATTCAGGTTGACTCGCTAGCTCAGTTGGTAGAGCATCACACTTTTAATGTGGGGGTCTTGGGTTCGAGCCCCAAGCGGGTTACCAAAAAGAGGAGTTTTGTGGCTCCTCTTTTGCTTTTATATTGGGCTTTCACCCAAAGGATTTCCTCAAAGTTTTACTGCCTTTCCTGTCTTTGCGCTTCGAATGGCGGCTTCGAGAATCTGAACAACCAGGACATTATTCTCTAAAGCGGAAAGGTCGGAAGGCTTTTCCTCAATCTGTCCTCTAACGAGCGCCTTCAAATAACGATAGGAATCATCATAAGGCGGCAAGAGTTTCGGAGCATTGAACTCGCGGCTTTGTCTCCCATCAACAAGCAATTGCATTCGGTTCCCGTTTCGTTGATAGGCATAACCTCTCGAGCCATAAACGTACATATCCTTCCTGTTCATCGGCCAGCACCAAGAGCCCATCACCTGAACTGTGCAGCCATCATACTCGAGGAGAATCGTCGCATCATCATCCACCTTCGGATAAACTTCAGGCTTATTGTGCTGCAAGACCGCATAAACGCTTTTGGGTTTCTCTCCATTCAGCAGCCAAGTAGCGAGATTGACACCATAACAACCGAAGTCTATCACGGCTCCTCCACCATTTTCCTTGGGGTCGGTCAGCCAAGAAAGGAACATCCTGTCGCAACCAATCTCTTTGGGGCCTTGATGTCCGTCATAGACGTCGATGCGATGAACCTTTCCAAACTGTCCACGCTCCACAAGGTTCTTGAGATGATGATTGGTCGCGTACCAAGTCGTCTCGTAGTTCGTCATCACTTTTATGCCGTACTTCTTGGCGAGTTCCTGCATTTTGAGGGCTTGCTTGTAAGTCGTTGCCAAAGGCTTCTCCACCATTACATGAATGCCTCGAGGCGCGCAAGCCTCTACTGTGGTCATATGATGGAGGATGCTTCCGTAGTCAACCACGACTTCGGGCTTCTCTTTGTCGAGCATCTCAGCAAGAGAGGCGTAGAATTTCTCCTTTGGAATACGACCTACGAGATTGTTGTGTTTGCGAAAATCGTCGTTCTCCTCAGCCACTCCAACGATGACGAAATCGCCTCGATTCATCGCGCTGATAAGGTTCCAAAGGTGTCCGTGAGCCACACCCGAAACGCCGATTCTCAAAGGATTATCAGTCGTCTGAGCCATCGCGAACAGAGTCATCAGCAGACTCAAAGTCAAAAGTGCAATCTTTTTCATAAATAATGAATTGAGAATTATGAATTATGAATTATCAGAAGTCCTTCCCTACGAACTCTGCCTCTTTGCTCAATGCTCCCTCTTTGGCTTTTGCAGAGGGTTGGCGGAAACGATAGGAGACGCTAAAGACAATATTTGGATAGGTGGGACGAACCCAGGTTTCGCTACTCAAAAGGTTTGAAGTTCGAAGACTATGGTAGCGAGCCGAGTGGAAGAGGTCGTGAGCAACGAGGCCCAACTGCAGTTTGCCTTGCAGGAGAGACTGGCGAGCTGCGAGGTCGAAATAGACGTAAGCCGTCTCCCAACCTTGTGTCAGATGATGCCCACTCACGAAATGTCCGTCAAACTGAAGAGCTGTGTTTTTCGCCACTCGGAAGTTATTAATCCATCCAATCGTGCCAGTTGTGTTGTGAGTACTTGTGCAACCTTCGTACTTAGCACGGAAATTATGTAGAGAAAGGTCGCCGTTAGCCGTGAGTTGCCACCATTTTGTGGGCTTCGTTGTGACTTGCAACTCGAGTCCTTTCCGCCATCCATTGCCCGCATTAATAATACTGTCGAGGGTCACGCCTACATCATAAGCCCTGCGAACATAGTCAACCACTCCTGTTCTGCGTCTTGCGTAAATGGTCGCAGTTACTTGTGTCGAGCCAAACATCTTGCGCCAAGAGAGCTCCATCGAGTGAATGTACTCCGACTTGAGGTCAGGATTGCCGATGATTCTCGTGTGATAGTCCTCATAAGTAATGTAGGGCTCGAGTTTCCAAATGCCTGGACGGTTCGTCCTTCGCGAGTAACCAAGCGTGAAAGTACCT
>JAFYYO010000152.1 GCA_017557475.1 Bacteroidaceae bacterium | reverse complement strand
GGGAACTGAAGTTGATGCCCAAACTCATGTGCCGTACCATTCTCGTCATAATTCGACGTATATGGGTTCAGGAAAGTCTTGCTGGCATCGAGGGAGATATGAATGCCATATTCGGTGGCATGAGCAACGGAGCCTGGCGAGTCGTTATCGACGTACGTGGGGTTATTGAAGTAGCCTGGATAGAAAGCGTCGCCACCTGTAAGATAGAAAGGAGCGCCTGCCTTTTCTCCGTTAGCCACAGCCTCAGTCATGCCGGAGAGGTCCTTTTCCCATACTGAAAGGCTGTCAAGACATTCTACGGCCTTGGCGATTTTACTTGGGTACGTCTGCTTGAGGACTGAGGTTCTTATATTCATCACCGAATGCTTGCCTTTGCAGACAAATGTGGAGTTTGCAGCAGCATTCAGTAGCTTCCTGTAGTCGATGTCAGTGTGGCGGGAAGCATCGAAGTAGCCGTCCACCTTGCCGCCCTCGATGTGTATCTTCATCTCCGGCCACTCTTCGAGCCGCTTGGTCATCGACTTCGTTTCAGCAGTATAAAGGATATAGTACAACCTGTCTGCTTCACCATCGACGATGTTGAGACCTTTCTTGAGCTTCTGGCCTGTCTTGCCGGAAGTGAACATATGGTCAACGCCTATACCTGCAATGTACAGAGTGGCGTCCTCAGGAACATCCTCATCCACGAAGACATAGAGCGGACTGCCTTCATTCTGCACATAGATGCCCGTCGGGTTGCCCATATAGGAAGCACAACGTACCCAGAGCTTTTCGTTCCAGTAATTCGCGTCGCTATAGGCTTTGTACGAGTGGATGCGGAATTCCTGCTCGTAGGCCGCCCAAGTCCCATTCTTCACCTTCAGGGCAATCTCCGTCATATAGTCCGGCATACCCACTTCGGTCAAGGCAGTGGTCAGTTCATCGTCGCTCATAGCTTGATACTCTGCCTTCAACTGCGTGCAGGCAGCATCCTCGAAGAAATTGCCGCATAGTTCTTTGACGATGTCATCTTCGTCCGGTTCCTGCGGATAATACCTTTCCAAAGTACCTAAAATAGAGCCGTAGAACTCCTTCCAGTCCGATGCCTTATAGTCAGCCAAAGCATCCTTATAGACATAGACAGTTGGACTAGAAGAGAACAGATACGGCCCAACGGAAGGCGGCGACATAGGCTTAACGTATGCCTTCGATACAGCAGAGCCATAGAACACGCCTTTGCTCAGCGTCTTTACCTTCTTGCCGATGACGACAGTCGCCAGAGTATTGCAATAAGCAAAGGCATCTTCTTCAACGCGTAGCACGCTGTTCGGGATGTCTATCTTCTTGAGTCCTGTATTTGCGAAGGCATTCTTTTGAATGGAAGTCACCGTCGATGGCAGAACCATGGTTTGAAGTTTCAAGCACTCATAGAACATCTTTTGGCCTATGATATCGTTCTCTGTGGTGTAGTTCTCAGCGTAAGCTTCACCACCAGCCACGATTCTGACTTCCGACCAGTCGAGGCTCGTCACCGTTCCTGCCGTAACAAGTTCACGAAGATATTTGATGTCTGTACCATTGATGACACCCGTTACCTTGAGTTGCTTATCGGTGCTTGTCAGCAAAGAAGATAAAGTTCCTGCAGTCTCTACATTTATTTCTGTCACAGCCCACAGGTTTGTTCGGGTGAAACAAAACAGAACTATTACGACTATTCTAAAAAGTTTTGCGTTAAATTCCCGGCTCATATATAGCGTAATTTTAGTTTTTCGCGCACAAATTTACTTCTTTCTGCCGAACCATGCAAGAGTTTCCGCAATTATTCGTATCTTTGTCACGAAATACTAGTTAAATTAAAGCCAGATTATAAATATCATAGTGTTTATCATGAAAACAATAAAGCAACTGATTTTAGCCTGCGTGGTTTTATTTGCCACGAGCATTAAT
Organism: Bacteroidaceae bacterium; assembly: GCA_017557475.1. Next base: position 713 of record JAFYYO010000152.1, on the reverse strand, counting down.
GCCCAAGTTTCAAAGCCGTTGCCCACTCTTCATGTTGAAGGGAAATGGCTCTGCGACAGTCACGGGAACCATGTAGTTCTCCATGGTGTAATGGATACGCCCAGTATGTGGTTTAACGGTTATGATGATGAGAGTGGCATGCACCATAGCTATTGGTCGGGCGGCTATAACACTACTGGTGTTACCAACTGCTTGAATTATTTCGAGAAGATATTTGGAGCATTGGAGCAAGCCAACTGCGATGTCTTCCGTCTGCATATGGACCCTGCATGGTCAAACGACCCTGACACAAGTTATGTCTATATCGGTTCGGAAGGTCAGGCTGAAGGTGTCGGTGGCGAAGCCAGCATTAAAAGGTTCAACCCCAGCCGCTATACCACTTTCCTTTCCAAACTTTATTGGCCACTAATCCAAAAAGCATTGAACCACAAACTTTATGTAGTGGTTCGTCCGCCAGGTGTATGTCCAGGCTCGCTCAAGGTAGGCGATTATTATAACCAGTACTTGATGAAAGTCTGGGACATTTTTTCTCAAAATAGTTACATCAAGAAGTATAGTGGACAAATCAGCATAGAGTTGGCTAATGAGCCCGTTTCACTGAAAAATGCCGATGGGCAGGACGACCCGAGAGCTCTACACGACTTTTTCCAACCCATCGTTGATAAGATTCGTGCTAATGGCTTCTCTGGAATCATTTGGGCTCCTGGTACAGG
>JAFYYO010000151.1 GCA_017557475.1 Bacteroidaceae bacterium | reverse complement strand
TGGGCGATGACATCGAAGGAGCGTTTACCGAGGACAATCTCAAAGCGGATTTGGACAACCTGATTAGCAAAGGCGTTGGTCTTGCTAATGCCGGATTCAACAATGGGGTCAACCAGTTGTTGCAAGGCACCAGCTTCGGTGGCACGTTCATGGAGAAGCTTGGCAGTGTCATCACGCTTGCAGATAATGTCAGGAGTATGTACGATGAGTACAAAGACCTGTCTGCCACCCAGGTGCTGACTGCTGTAGTGGGACAGGAGAATATCAGTAGCCTGTTCAATCTCAGTGACTACAACATGACCCGATGGATTGATGACTATGCAGCAGCGGCACAAGGTAGCTACTACACCCAGCGAGTCTATATCTATCGTAGGGATTATGGCTCAGAAACCCTCTGCAATTATAATCCGCCAACGGATGACAACAGCATCCTGTATGGCGGTGAGTGGTATCGTATCAATACGACGGATCCTGATTTCTATCCCAGCTCATCCCAATATGAGGCGGCATTGCAGAACTCAGAGAGTTATGCCGGATGGAGCCGTGAGAAAGTGCGTCAGCTAAACAACAGCAATGATGGCTTCAGCTATTCCATCTACTATTCACCGCTTGCCTATATCCTGAGCAAGTCAAAAAGTGGGCAGTACGCCAAGGCTTATGCCTATTCGATACAGGTCACGAAGTCCTGGAATATTCAGGAAGAGGTCTATGAGGCTGTCTTTGACAGTTACAGCATGGACTGGAATGCTTTCATGGCTCAGATGAATGCTCGACTTACCCAGTATAATGCCAATGGAGACCATCGTGACATCGAGAATGTCTCCGACTTGAACGACTACATTGATTCCCATCCGACGGAGTCCAACTACACCTATTATATCGGTTATGACACCCGGAACTACTATCAGGCTTCCAATGCGCAGAAGGTAGCGGGTGCCGCTTCTGCCACTTTCAGCATCACCTGCCATGACGGAGGGACGCTTGGCAAGGGCAGCACCACATATAAGTGCGGTAGTTGTGGGAGCAGTCCCAGCAACCACACCAAGGAATGCTCCATGTACACGACGCTCAATGGTGAAACCCAAGTGAACACCAGCGAGCTTCAGTCCCAGCTCAACCAGTTACAGCAGGAAGCATCCAATCTGCAGAGTCAGATTGATGCCCTCAATGCGGAGAACACGGAACTGCTTCGCAAGATGTCTCAGGCCACGAGCACTGAGGAGTACAACCAGTATCAGGCAACCTATAACAGTAACAAGGAGCGAATAAGGCTGCTTCAGTCACAGCTCGATACCGTCAATCAGAATATCGCCAATATACAGCAGGCCATTGAGGATGCCGAGGAGGGAGAGCGTGCCCAGACCGATGACTATACGCGCATTCCCCAGCTGATGAAAGCCATGAAAGATGCCTATGGTATCACATGGTCAAACAGCGGCTCTTGGTCTGGCTATACCTTCATCAGGGAAGGTACGGTGGGCAGCGTCAAGGGCTTGGTCACTTTCAAGGCCACCGTCTCGATAGCCAGAAAGCCCAAGTATTTCCTTGGCATCAAGATCCATCGTGCTATTGTGCAGATAGACTGGGAACTCACCAGCAGCTGGAGTGATACCAGTGTGGCAGAGGTCATGGAACTCGACCCGTCGAAGAGTGATGACGAGAATGCGGCCATCATCAACCAGCGGATGAGCGAGCTGTCCCAGGAGCATCCCTCCTGTGAGGTCAGTGTGGAATACACCAGAAGACCCGGCATTGAAGCCGAGGATGTGGACGGTGTTCACCATCTCCTTTGGGCCAGTGACCGTCTGGAGATTGCCAGAGGCATAGAGGCGAGGCTGGCGAGAATCTACACGGATCTTGCCATGATAGAGAAGTTCCTTCACTACAAGCATACCGTCAGGGATTGGGTTCACGACCTCCTGCCGAAACTCAACGCGGACAAAGACCGTAAGATGAATATCGCCGAGCGTAGCCGCAGACGGTGGATGCACAACGGTGGTAGTAGCTACTATGCCGAAGAGATGGAGGATGACAACTATGATGACGAACCATAATTATATCGGTAATATGAGTAATACAGGAAATATGACGAATACGAGGAAGGGGAACAGCATCCTTTCAAAGATGCTCTTGCTCTTCTGTATGGTCGTTGTCTTTCCCAGACAGGCGATTGCTCAGGTTGTCCCCAGGGACATTCCGACCATTGAAGCCTATATCAACGACCACAAGAAACAGCGTAGCCTGTTGCTTGCCCGTGCCACGTTGGAAGAGAGTAACGCCCTTCTGCACAAGGCCAGCAAGGTCACTCATAGGGAATACAGAGACATCAACATCGAGCTGGACAAATACACCCGTGCCTTTGACATCATTGACTTGGTGTATAGCACGGTCAGCACAGGTTTTAATGTCTATCGCACCTACGATAATGTCTCTGACAAGATAGGCAAGTATAAGACCCTGTTGGAGGAGTTCAATGAGAAGATTATCCAGCGTGGTCGTATCGAGAGTGCCGACACGCTGTTGCTGTTCGTCAATGGCCGTGCCGTCGTCAACCTTGCCGAAGAGTGCCAGAACCTGTATTCCTCCGTCTGTGTCCTTGCCGCATATGCCAGTGGTAAGGTGTGCTGCACAACGGCCTCCCTGATGTTGATGATAGACAACATCAACAAGTCGCTTGACCGTATCAAGGACATCGTTAACAGTGCCTATTACCAGACATGGAAGTTCATCAAGGCGAGGACGAGCTTCTGGAAGTCTGAGCTATACCGTTCCAAGACCATCCGGCAGCTGGCAGATGAAGCCTTTGACCGATGGATGGACGCAGGAAACATATTGGATTATTGACAACTGAAATTAGGATAGAACAATGAAGAAAGTCATTTACATACTCTTAGCCTTTTTGTACATAGGTGTCGATGAGTCCCGTGCTCAGTCCATGACCTACAATCACGATTCCTCCAAGCAGGGACAGATTCAGGTCATGGAACTGGGTGCTGGCAACCTTACCCCTGAATTGTACTACACGGTCACCCATAGGAGCTACAAGAATGGGGCCAAGGCACCTACCTCTGTCAAGAACACCTTGCGTCTTGCTGCTAACACTGCATCCATTCCACAGGTGGAGTATGCAGACACAATACAGGCAGATCTTGAAGGACGTGCCAAGATTGAAGCTCTCAACATCGCTGACAGGCAGGTCGATTTGGCTTGGGTCACCGAAGGAAGTAAGATTGAGAGCAAGCTTCTTGCTTTTAAGAACAACATCAACTACCTCAATGGCAAGGCCAAGGCCGATGAGATAACAGGGTGGACGGAGTTAGGTCAGATGTTCGACTTTGCCATCAAAACCACGCGTAACGCCTATATGCCCAACAGTGAGCGTCAGAAGCAGTACATCGCCATCTACGATGAGATAGTCAAGAGCAACGACAATCTCCTGTTACGGGTGCGTTTCCTGACCACCAAGAATCAGGCAGACCATCTTGTCCAGGCTATGGCACGCTTCCAGCACCGTGTTGGGGAGAATGCCACCGCAGGTTATAACCGCTGGCGTGATGCGGCCAATGAAGGTAGCGCACAGCATACATCAAACAACAATCCATAAACAAGAAGACCGATGGGAAATGACAGTACAGCAGTAGATTTCGGCATTAACCTCCTCGAAGAAGAGATTGATGACGTGATATTCAGAACCAACGAGTTCCTGACGGATGCCACTTTTACAGGCGGTCAGGGGCCTTTCTGGTGGATTCTCCAGATGTCGATGGCATTGGCAGGACTCTTTGCCATCATCGTCTGTGCGCACATGGCCTATAAGATGATGGTCAAGCGTGAGCCTCTGGACGTGATGAAGCTGTTCAAGCCTTTGGTGGTGAGCATCGTCCTTTGTTGGTGGTACCCACCTTCAGACACTGGCATAGCAGGTGGCAGCAGTACTTGGTGCGCTCTTGACTTCCTCAGTTACATTCCTAATGCCATAGGCAGCTATACCCATGACCTCTATGAGGCAGAGGCGGCGCAGGTGGAGGACAGGATGCAGGATGTGCAGCAGCTGATGTACCAGCTGGGCGACCAAGCCGCAGACCCCATGTCCACCATCAAGGCAGCCAGTAATGCCGTCAGTGCCTTGCTTACCCAAAGCAGTGTGCAGGATGTCACCGATGCGGATGCCGCTGCCGAGGATGAGAAGAACATCGTCAAGGCCGAGATGACCAGTACGACAGCAGGACTTGTGATGCTTGCTGACAAGATTATCATGCTGATAGCGTTAATCACCTTCCGAATAGGCTGGTGGGGAACTATCTATTGTCAGCAGATCCTCTTGGGTATGCTTACCATCTTCGGGCCTATACAGTGGGCGTTCTCTCTGTTGCCGAAGTGGGAAGGGGCATGGGCGAAATGGATTATCAGGTATCTCACCGTCCATTTCTATGGAGCCATGCTTTACTTCGTGGGTTTCTATGTCCTGTTGCTTTTTGATATTGTCATCAACATACAGTACAACGACCTTGCAGCTGTCACGGCCTCGGATGAAACGGTTGTCAACTATCTGCAGAATGCCTTCTTCTCTGCCGGCTATCTGATGGCTGCCAGTGTGGTTGCCCTGAAGTGTCTGAACCTTGTTCCAGACCTTGCCGCATGGATGATACCAGAAGGTGACACTGCCTTCTCGACACGTAGCTTCGGTGAGGGTGTCGCCACCTCCATGCGCCAGTCTGCTGGACGTTTAGTAGGAGTTTAATAAAACATATAAAACGTAATGGTTATCAAGAATTTAGAAAACAAGATTAAACTTGTCCTGATACTATGCAGCCTCTTTCTCATAGGCTGTGTGGTTATCTCCCTGGGCAGTATCTGGACGGCCAAGGGAATGGTCAGTGATGCTCATCAGAAAGTGTATGTGTTGGACGGTAACGTTCCGATTCTCGTCAACCGCAGTACGATGGAAGAGACCCTTGATGTGGAGGCAAAGAGCCATGTCGAGATGTTCCATCATTACTTCTTCACGCTTGCCCCTGATGACAAGTACATCAAGTACACGATGGAGAAGGCCATGTACCTTATTGACGAGACAGGTCTTGCCCAGTACAATGCCTTGAAGGAAAAGGGATTCTATGGCAATATCATGGGTACGAGTGCCGTTTTCAGCATCTTTTGTGACAGCATCCGTTTCAGCAAGGAAAACATGTCATTCACCTATTATGGCCGTCAGCGCATCGAGCGTAGGACATCCGTGCTAATGCGTGAATTGGTGACGGAGGGCTTCTTGAAACGTGTGCCTCGAACCGAGAATAATCCACATGGCTTGCTCATCGTCAACTGGCGCACAATCCTGAACAAAGACCTTGAACAGCGCACGAAGTCAAACTATTAAAAGATATACATTATGGGATTCAAGAAAATTCTGTTCGGGGAGAAGGTTCCTGATAAGGATGACCCGAATTACAAGGAGAGATACGAGAGGGATGTAGCGGCAGGAAAGAGTTTTGCCCATGCCTTGCACCTTGACAAAGGAGCAGCCTGTGTCCAGCGTTTTGCCTCCAGGCACACCAAGCTCTTTCTGGCCATCATCTTCGCTTTCGTGCTGTTCAGTGTAGGTCTGAGCCTTTACCGTATGACGCAGGCCGTAACGTACCGTCCTCAACCATCCAGTGCCGTCGAGCGACAGGAGCAGGAACTGCATTTCAAGCGTCATCATGCGCCCAAAGAGCCTGAAATGAAGGAGAGTAAAGACATCAATAGTTATACACCACATCAGATAGACGAATATGAAGCTTTCAGAAAAGATTAACTTCCGGCAGCCCAAGTACATGCTTCCTGCCATCCTGTATCTACCCATCCTGTTCCTGGGCTTCTTTGTCATTCGCCTGTTCGGAACGGAAAAGGCAGATATAGACAAGTCGAACTTGGAAACCACCGAGTTCTTCAACGACAAACTTCCTGATGCCAACATCAAAGGTGATGGCATTGGTGACAAGTACACCAATATGCTCAATGACTTTGGCAAGATCAAGGACGAGTCAGCCGTGGAGAACATCGAGCGTGGTGGTGAGGACATCAAGGAGGAATACACCTCTCAATACAGTGATGCCGAGCTTGCGGCAATGGATCAGGGCAGCCGACAGGCACAGGAGTCCATGGAACGTCTGCGACAGTTGCAGGAGCAGATGCGACAGCAGCAAGCCCAGGATGACAACCTCTCCAATGACCGTACAGGAGGCAACACCTCTGAGGAGGATGAGACCCTTGAAAGCCTCCGTAGAGCATTGGATGAAGCCCGTCAGCAAAGCCAGCGTCAGGCTTCTGGAACGGTCAGCTCTACGGATAATCGTGTCAGCAATGAGACCGATACAGACCTTAGAAGCAATGACGATGTGAAAGGCCAGGTGACTGTCAACGAGAAGGCCGTGACAGAGATTGCTGAAGAGGCGGAAGCCGAGGAGGTAGTTAAGACACAGAAGGAGACCTCCGACTATTTCAACACCATCACCACCAATGAGCCGGAACACAAGCTGATCAAGGCCATTGTCGATGAGGATGTCAAGGCCGTCGATGGCAGCCGAGTACGTCTCAGGCTGCTTGATGACATTGACATTGGTGAGCGTACCATTGCAAAGGGAACCTATCTCTATTGCATCATGAGTGGCTTCAGCCAGCAGCGTGTCAAGGGAACTGTAAAGAGCGTCCTCGTCAATGATGAGTTGGTCAAGATCAATCTCAGTATCTATGACACCGACGGCATGGAAGGCTTGTATGTACCGCGTAGCAGCTTCAGGGAAACCTCCCAGGATGTGGCCAGCGGTGCCATGAGCCAAAGCATGAGTTTGAACGACGGTTCCAGCACCAGCAGCATGGGACGCTGGGGTATGCAAGCCCTGCAGAACGCCTATCAGAAGACCGCCAATGCCATATCAAAGAATATCCGTAAGAACAAGGTGAACATCAAGTATGGCACACAGGTCTATCTGATTAACTCAAAGGAAAAACGTAACCAAAACAAATAGCACTATGAATCAGAGTGGAGTTTTAACAACCAAGGAAGAACGGGATGTCTTTATTGGCAAAGACTACAAGACACCCCATGAGGCATGTGAGGTCATTGCCCGATTAGACTATCGTAATTGGTATAATCGCAAGAGCGTTTATGCCTTAGTGTGCAATTTTACAACCGAGTCAGGTGAAAAGCTGGCGTTGTTCGCTTTCAGGCGACGACTACCCAATCCTGAAATCTACGCTCCCCAGAAGGGCGATATTGACTTTGCCCATGATGTCAAGGAGGGTACGTGGTGGAGGTGCGTGATCAAAGCCACCAAATCCGGGCGGTATAAATGGTATTCAGCAGAACCCATAGAACATAAATAGAACGACATGAAAGCAATGAGAAAAGCAATGATAATGCTGTTATCCGGCATTGTTGCGATGCCAATGATGGCACAGAAAACGATGGATGATATGCAGTATCTCACCATCAATGAGAATGTCACGACCGTCATCACTGCCAGTGAACCTGTCCGTTTCGTGGACATCAGTACAGACAAGGTGGCTGGTGACCAGCCCATCACGAATACTGTACGGCTGAAGCCCAAGGAAGGTATGGAGGTACACCATGACGGCGATGTACTGGCTGTTGTCACGATTGTTACGGAACGCTACCGTACCCAGTATGCTCTTATCTATACCTCTCGTATGGACGAAGCCGTTACAGAGAAGACTATTTCGCTGGATGAGCGAGTGCCGTACAACAATCCTGCTGTCAGTATGTCAACGGAGGATATGACACGCTATGCCCGTCAGATATGGTCATCCCCGGCTCGGTTCCGTAACGTCAGTACCAAGAGACATCGAATGACCATGCGCCTGAATAACATCTATAGTGTCGGGGAGTATTTCTTCATCGACTTCTCTGTGGATAACCGAACCAACATCCGATTTGACATCGACCAGCTGAGGGTCAAGCTCAATGACAAGAAGACTTCCAAGGCTACGACTGTCCAGACCATCGAGTTGACTCCGGAACTTGTCCTTGACCCCACACAGTCCTTCCGCTATGGCTATCGTAATGTCATTGTCCTGAAGAAGATGACCTTCCCCAATGACAAGATCCTGACCATTGAGCTCAGCGAGAAGCAAATCAGTGGCCGTACCATCTACCTGAGCATCGAATATGAAGACGTGCTGAGTGCCGATTCGTTCAACAAAGCCATCCTCATGGAGGAATAAACGATACGATTATGAAGAAGAGCAATCATTTGAAGACAGTGCTGCTTGTCTCTGCCATGCTGATGCTGGGAGTGACAGGCAGGGCACAAAGCCACGGCAACCGTCTCTCATTGGGCGTAGGTGCGCTCTATGAGAAAGGCTTGGATGCTACTCTTGCCGTGGAGCATGAGACCAAGAACCATAATGCCTGGGAGTATTTTGCCAATGCCTATATCAAATGGGACAAGGACGAAGCAGCTGGACATGTCACTCGGCAATCCTTCTGGAACAACTACCGCACTTGGGGATTAGGCATTGCTTATAAGCCTTGTGTGATTCGTTCCAGAAACAAGTATGGCAGTCTGCGTATCGGTGCCAGTGCTGGCAGTGATTCCCATGAGTTTGTCGGCTGGGCGAATGTGGGCTATGAGCATAACTACGTTCTCCGTCATGGCTGGCAACTTTATTGGCAGGTCAAGACAGACCTGTGTATCAATGGTGAGGATTTGTTTAGAAGTGGCATCGTATTAGGTATCAAGCTCCCTACAGGAGCACAATAAGACAAGAGACAATGAAGACAAGAATAGTAAGCAGTTTGTGGTCGGCTTTGTTGGCCGCCTTTCTCCTGATTTCGTGTGATGAGCATTTTGATGAGGATTTCTCATGGCACTCCTGGCAGCCGGGCATGGTGTACTGTACCAATGGTGATGTGGCAGCCTATGACAAGTGTGTAGCAGACGGGAACACTCCAGAAGCCGTTCTCTTCTATGTTGATTACGAGGATGAGACAGCAGGGATAGCCTATGCCGTCAGTCTGAAGGACACGGGTATGGATGCTTTCAGTAATCCCGATACCATTTGTGTGCCACAGGGGACTTCTGCCGACATCACCGCTTGTGACGGCGAGGCGAATACGACAGCGATGCGTTACGGCAAGATAGACTCGCCCATAGCCACCATCATCCAAGACAAGTATTATATACCTTCCGTCGGAGAGATGTATAAGCTCTATCTTTCCAAATACATAGTGAACAACACCATCGAGCGATGCGGTGGGGATATTCTCCCCATCAATGCAGACAGCTGCTGGTACTGGACGAGCACAGAATGTGAGGGTGCCGCTACCGACAGGGCTTGGCGTTTCAGCCTCTATTCGGGGCGGTTCGAGAGTACGGACAAACATACGAGCCTACCAGTCAGGCCCATTCTGATGATACGTCTCAACAAGGAAGAACATTAGAAATATATGATGGAAGAGAGCAAAGACCTACAGACGCTGTACAAGATATTCCGTACCTTCATCTACCTCTCCTTGGTGGTGGAGTTCTTCGAGTATGCCATTGACCCTGCAGTCCTGGACTTCTGGGGTGGCATCCTCGTTGACTTCCATGACAGGCTGAAGTTGATGGACGTGTATCAGGACGGTCACATGCTTCGGAGTAAGATCATGACGTTCCTGATGATATGTGTCACCTGTGTCGGCACAAGAAACAAGAAGAATCTGGAGTTCAATGCCAAGAAGATGGTCATCTATCCCATCACTTTTGGTGCCATCCTGATGTTCTTTTCCGCCTGGGTCTTTAACCGTCATTGGACACCAACGTTCTTTACTCTCCACAGCAGCACATGGATTTACTTCATGATGTCAGTCGTCGGTACGGTGCTCATCCATGTCGCTCTCGACAATATCTCTAAGTATCTGAAGGACGGCTTGCTGAAAGACCGTTTCAACTTCGAGAATGAGAGCTTCGAGCAGATGGAGGAAAAGGTCGAGAACAAGTACAGCGTCAATATTCCCATGCGCTACTATTACAAGGGAAAGTTCCGCAAGGGATGGGTCAATGTCATCAATCCCTTCCGAGGCACATGGGTTGTCGGTACGCCTGGTTCTGGTAAGACGTTCTCCATCATCGAGCCGTTTATCCGTCAGCACAGTGCCAAGGGCTTTGCCATGGTGGTCTATGATTATAAGTTTCCGACGCTTGCCCAGAAGCTATACTATCACTACCGCATCAACAAGAAAGCCGGAAAGACACCTGAAGGCTGCCAGTTCAATATCATCAACTTTGTGAATGTCGAGTACAGCCGTCGTGTCAATCCTATCCAGCTGAAGTACATCGGCAACCTCGCTGCTGCCAGTGAGACTGCCGAGACCCTTTTGGAGTCCTTGCAGAAAGGCAAGAAAGAGGGGGGAGGAGGTAGTGACCAGTTCTTTCAGACATCAGCCGTCAACTTCTTGGCTGCTTGCATCTACTTCTTCTGCAACTATGAGAAGAGGCCGTATGATGAGAACGGAAAGGAATTGAACTTCGACAAGACCATTGACCCTGAGACCGGTATGATTAAGCCTACGGGTGTTGTCCGTGATGCGATGGGTAATGTAACGATACCTGCCTATTGGTTGGGCAAATACAGCGACATGCCCCATATTCTTTCTTTCTTGAATGAGAGTTATGAGACCATTTTTGAGGTGTTGATGACCGATACAGAGGTTGCACCTCTTCTCGGTCCTTTCAAGACCGCCTTTGAGAACAAGGCCATGGAACAGTTGGAAGGTATGATTGGCACGTTGCGCGTCTTTACTTCGCGTCTGGCCACCAAGGAATCCTACTGGATTTTCCATAAGGATGGTGATGATTTCGACTTGAAGGTCTCAGACCCCAAGCATCCCAGCTATCTGCTCATTGCCAATGACCCAGAGATGGAGAGCATCATCGGTGCCTTGAATGCGTTGATTCTGAACCGCCTTGTAACAAGAGTAAATACTGGTCAAGGAAAGAATGTCCCTGTCAGTATCATTGTAGATGAGTTGCCGACCCTGTATTTCCACAAGATAGACCGTCTGATAGGCACGGCACGAAGCAATAAGGTCAGTGTAGCCTTGGGCTTTCAGGAGCTGCCGCAGTTGGAAGCAGACTATGGCAAGACGGGTATGCAGAAGATTATCACGACGGTCGGTAACGTGGTCAGTGGTTCTGCCAGAGCCAAGGAAACGCTCGAATGGCTATCCAATGACATTTTCGGCAAGGTGGTGCAGTTGAAGAAAGGTGTGACGATTGACCGTGACCGTACTTCCGTCAACCTCAATGAGAATATGGACAGCCTTGTGCCAGGCTCTAAGATTGCTGACATGGCGACTGGCTGGATATGTGGTCAGACTGCCCGTGACTTTGTGAAGACCAAGACTGGCAGGGGAGGGAGTATGGATATTCAGGAGTCGGAAGAGTTCCAGACCAGCAAGTTCTTCTGCAAGACAGACTTCAACATGGCAGAAATCTCCAAGGAAGAGGCAGACTATGCTAATTATCCCATCCCTCAGTTCTATCATTTCGATTCACCTGAAGTCCGAGAACGCATTTTGTATGCCAATTTCCTTCAAGTCAATCAGGATGTTAAGGAAATGATTAAAGAGATACAGGAGTTTAATAAGAAGTGAAACATAATGATATCATTACCTGAATAAAGGAAAGATTTAGGCCAGACTGTCACCTATTGTCCGTTTTTTTATGTCTTATTGGGCAGAGATCTATTAATAGTCTGTCTATTTCATCAGTAGTCAGTGAGCAATCCAAGGCTTCAGCAAGTTCCTCCTGCCTTGGTTGACCAAAAGTCAACCGGTACAATCCGAGAATATGTTTCATGTTTTCGTATCTCTGAATATCCTGACTAAATTGGTATAGAGGTACAATTCTTTCAATGCTTACCCCATCAGAGTCGAAATGCCAGCTAGGGACAATGTCACATTGAAATTTTGCAGATAACTTATCTTGTTCAGCATAAGCGAACAGACTATCCCAAGGATTATTCAATCCCTCTACGAAACTACCATACTTTTCGGCAACTCGCTGACGAATCACCTTCCCTCTATACCTGTTAATACGCCCCTCTCTCTGCTCAAAATCAATAGGATTATTGGGAAGGTTCCAATGTATTATGCGTCTGCAAAACCAATGGAAGTCCAAACCTTCTTGCCCAATACTTGTTGTGGCAAGTACAAACGGACGGAAGGGAGAGTTGAAAGCCTCCCTGATATTTGTGGCTCGCACCTCACTGCCTTGATTGCTCTTTGCATTAACTCCAAATGCGGCAGCAAAGTGTGATCGCATGTTGTGACGCACATCCTCGTCTTCGGATTCGTTCTTACAGAAACTTGCTGCATCATCAACCTTCATTCTGGTGGTTCGAATAGTTAATGCACGGCATAGTGCTGAGGTTAGCCCTTCTATATCATCGTAATCGTTGCGGAGTAAAAAAACATATTCATCCAATACTGCCTGAAGATTGCCGTCAACACAATACCAAAGTACTTTTTGCCAATACTCCATTTTGCTTTGATATTGCAGTTCAACAGCAGCAATACTCTCAGGCTTATTGAACATGTCAATAAATGCCAACCCTATTCGGAAAGCGGCAGACAACATTGCTTTTTCATCAGAATAATACCGTTTTAAAGCTCTGTAGGCACAAATGGCTGGTGATCCAAATGCCAACAGCACCATTATATTGGCCTGCCTCAATACTTCATTTGATGTTGGTTTTTTCGGGAAAACAGGTAATTCCTTTTTCTGTACAATGTTTCTTAGTCTTGGAATATAGTCGGTAGTAAGGCGAGATTCTTTATTATCCTTTCCAATTTTATTCAAATCCATGCCCAGCCAACTATTGTCAAATTCCCAGTCTGAAACCATCGGATAGCTCCAGCTTATATGCGTTCCCTCACGGTCTTCCGAACTACCATTCTTAGTACAGAAATCCTTAATCCTGTTCTGCATATCATCAATGAATGGCTTCATTATCTGTTTAAAATAGAGGTTTTGATTAATGAATTGCAAAGGATCTGCTATATTCGCTATAGTCCTGCTTGGATATGCCAGCAGAAGTGTTGTCATGTTCTTTTCGTCCTTTGCAAAAACAAGCCTACGTAGTGGCCTGCGGGCTGTGTCACCCTGGTTCGCAACACGTTTATCAACGAAGTACTTTACTCCCTCCTCATTTGGCAGTCTACCAATGCTCATCTTTTCTGCTTCATACGAAACTAGTGTGGCAATCATCTTTGGCACCAGCTTCCTGGCAGAGAAAATGAGAGTTTTCGTGAATTTTTCTTGACCATCATAAACTCCACCTTTTGGATAGGGATAATATGGTAGTGCTGGTGGACACCATAGCATTCTTGCTTCCTTCTTAACACCTCTCATTAGAAGATGTAGCTTCTCATTAGGCCAATGTCCATCCTTGGGGAAGACATACTTATTGACTTCAGTCAGATTAACGAATGCATTTTTCAGACGTGATAAGTCCATGTTCTGTGCTTTCTCACTGACTTTATAGTCTCTAAGATAAGACATTGCGTAAGGTGCCGACTTTGCATAGTCAATGGGTGACGGGGCGTGCTCTCCTTTACTCTCATAGATGGTGCGGAAAACCCTGTCTAATTGAATGAAGTCATTAATTTCCTGTTTTGTGATGGGAAGAAGTCTATCTTTATTCACATCTACAATCATAGCATTTGGATCCTTTGACGCAATGATTTTCTCTGTCCTAACCATCACCTGAGAATAGAAGTCCTGCAAATATTCCTTTAAACCTTCAATTTCTTCTATTATTTGTGAACGGTCTTCGGTATTGGCCAACTGCAACATAAGTGTATAGAGACGATCACGTGCCTCTTCATACCTCTTCCAGTCAAGATCTTGTCCGGCATACAGGAATTTTAGGACTCGCATAAACTCTCTGTAATGCTGTTCCCCCTTGTTTTCATCATATTGGTTTGTAAACGCTTTGAAGGGAGTAGCACTCAGCATGAGTACCTTCGCCTTTGTCTGACCGAATACCTTTTGAGCAATAGTAGACTGTTCGCTCTGGTCTCTGGTCTCAATCAACTGACTGTATCGCTGGAACTCATCCATGATGT
>JAFYYO010000150.1 GCA_017557475.1 Bacteroidaceae bacterium | reverse complement strand
GTGCCTTCCTCGAGCCAAGCCACAGGGTCGGAGAAGATGCCGTTGTATTGCCAATCGCTTGCCACAGGCATCCTGCTGACGCCATGACTGGCAGCCACACCCGCATCGGTGCAGGCTGCCCCAGCTGGCGAGATGCCGAACTTGCACGACGGATCGACTTCCTGAATCATCTCGTAAACGTCAGCCACCATTCCGTTCACGTTGGCTCGACGCCAGTCGCCAAAGCTCTTATCTGTACCCGAAGACAGCCAATCCTCGTAGTCGCCTGCCTCGCTCGTGGTCGGTATGCCACTGGGATAGAAATAGTCGTCGAAGATGATGCCATCGATGTCGTAGTTCTCTATCAGCTCTCGACAGACATTCACGATGCGCTCATTGGTTGCATCGAGAGCAGGATTGAGAATGATGGTAGTTGTGCCGCTGGAGTTAGTGTAGCTGAGCAGCATATTAGCGTTTTTGAGTCTGCGGTCTTGAACCGTATTCCAACCATCAGCAGTTGTGGCCCATCTGTAGGGATTGACCCATGCATGGCACTCCAAACCGCGATTGTGGCACTCCTCGACCACGAAAGCCAAAGGGTCCCAGCCAGGATTTCGACCTCGCGTCCCCGTCAAGTAACTGGACCAAGGCTCGTAGCTCGACTTATAGAAGGCATCGCACATCGGGCGAACCTGGAAATAGACGGCGTTGAAGTTGTTCTCCTGCAGCACATCCAGATACTGAATCATCTCTTCCTTTTGCTTATTGCGAATGCTGATTGTGTAGCCAGTTGTGCTAGGCCAATCGATGCCATAGACGGTCGCCACCCAAACGCCTCGCACTTCGCGTTTGATGTATCTGTCTGCACTCCATGCAAGGAGAGGAAACAGGCTGGCGAGCAGGATGAGTAGATGTCTTTTCATTTCACATATTTCTTAAAGAAACTCCAAATCTCGTCGCCTGTCTTGATGTCTTCGGTATGCGTAGAATGTTTTCCACCAACGACTTCGTAGAGCCAGACATCGCAACCAGTCGCGCTCTCAGTGAAGCGGTGCTTGATGATGTAGTGTCCGTTCTCCTTGTTCAGGCCTTCCACTCGCTCCGTCTCTTCCTTCGTGCAACGGTTCTTTGCCACCCAATAACCTACGGCAAGCGGCACAGGCATATAGGCTCCCCAACCGCCTTCGTTGTCGAGGTCGCCAGTCCACTCAGAAGTGCGGTCCTCTGTCCCATGAATCTCAAAAAGAGGAATAGGTTTGCAGGCCTCCAAATCACGATACATCCATACCATCGTCAAACCTGCAACAGGAGCGACTGCCTTGAAGGCCTTCTGCTTGGAATAAGCCATCAGATAGCACATCTCACCACCATTCGACATTCCCGTCAGGAAGGTATTCTCTCGGCTCAAATGATAGCGTTTTTGCACGTAAGCAGCTATTTTGCTGAGCGACTTCACATCATCAACCTTCCAACCCTCCTGAAAGGGATAACCAACATTCCAACTGGGCTTGCCCTTAGGGTCTTTCAGTCCTTGAGGAATGCATACTGCAAAGCCTTCGTGCGAGGCCGTCTCTGTCATCGGATTCTTGCGATAAATGCCTCCACCATATCCGTGCAGGTAAAAGACCAACGGCGCATCAGCCTTTATCCCATCAGGAAGGAAGAGGTCGAACCTACGCATGTGGCCGTCCACTTTTATAGAATCCTCCACAAATTGCTGCGCCTGAGCATTGAATCCACAAATGCAGCACAGCACCAACAAAAGCCATTTATTTTTCTTCATAGTATTTGTGCATCGCACCTTTTTGTGTACAAATAAAAGCACTCACCTTCACAGCCAGTTGATGAGCCTCCTGGATGGTCTGACCTGCAAGCAGAGAAGCTGCGAATGTGCCTGTAAAGCTGTCGCCAGCTCCCACTGTATCAGCCACTTCCACCTTGGGCGTTTCCATGAAGCTTTTCTGGCCAGGAGCAAAGACATAGCTGCCATTCACGCCACAAGTGAGGACGAGCATCTTCAACTGATATTCCTCGAGCAAACGGCGGCATTTGTCCTCAACAGAAAGGTCGGAATAACCATACATTTCTGCGACAATGTCCAGTTCCTCGTCGTTAATCTTCAGCACATTGCAGGCAAGCAGATTGTCGTGAATAAGTTCTTTCGTATAGAACTGCTGACGGAGGTTGATATCAAAGATTTTCAAGCACTTCTGCGGGGTACGCTTTAGAAACTCTTTAATTGTATTCCTGCTCACATCGTTGCGCTGAGCCAATGAGCCATAACACACACAATCGCACTTTTCAGCAAGTTGCTCTATCTCTGGCAAGAAGGGAATATTGTCCCAAGCCACGCCTGTCTTTATCTCGTATGTGGGGATTCCTTCGCTATCCAGCGTCACTTGAACCGTTCCCGTTTCTTGTTCCACTCTAGGCAATAGGTACTTCAATCCCTTTTCATCCAACTCGCGAAGAATCTCATCGCCCAGAGTGTCTTTACCAATGGCGCTGATGGCAACTGAATCTGCTCCCAAAAGGCGAGCATGAAAGGCAAAGTTGGCAGGCGCTCCACCAAGTTTCTTCCCTTCAGGCAAGCAATCCCAAAGGATTTCGCCCAATCCGACTATTAACTGTTTCATTTTGTGTATTATTTATAATCCAATTTTACAACACCTCTTCCATTCGTCTGGATATAGGCATCGCCCTGATAGAAATCGATGTCTTCCATCTCGTTCTTCAGTTTGTCTCTCAAATCCAGGATATTACGAAGCTTTCTTGTCTTGAGGTCCAAGATATAGACAATGCTAGGAGCATCTTCCTTTCCGAAACCCGTAGGCAGAAGCAAACAATCGTTCCAAACGCATGCCCCCTGCCCTACTACCTTCGAGGGATAGCGGTCGTCAGTATCCTGTACGAAATAGTTTTCTATGGCATCAGCAGCAGTAAGGTGTACAACCTCGCCATCGCTCAGATGCGGGATGGAGAACACCATAATGCGGAATTTGTTTCCCTCGCCTGTATTGGAAATGGTGTTGCCAAAACCAATCAAGTGACGATGTTTATGATCTATCGTCCATTGCAGAGCATAGCCGTAGAGATGGTTGGGATCGTCCAACACGATGCGCTGTACCATTTGCGAACTGCCGTCGAGAGAGATTCGCTCCACATAGCACACATCTTTCTCGCCATTTACCGTCTTCTTGTATGCCTGCGAGACATAGACCAAAGGCAGCGGATCGCTTTCGCAGAACTTCTCTACGCCAAAGGCGGCCACATTTGCATGGTTGGTGTCAGCAAAGCTACCAAGCTTGAATGTTGGTGTCTTCTTTTCCAAAGACGGGAGTTTGTATAGCGTTGCAAAGCCCTTATTCTGAACGCTCAGCAGCCAGTCTTCATAAATACACATTCCCTGATAGCCCTGCTTCACATCGCTCTGCAATGCGCTCACATCTTTCAGTTTATACTTCGAGAAATTGATAGGCTTTTCTGGAGTCTGGTCCTGATTGATGATATGCTGATATATAATCTCCGCCATCTGGCCTGCGCCCTTTGTGGTGGGATGTATGCCGTCGCTCGACATCATGCCTTCTGTGGGCTGGAAAAGCGTTTGGAGGTCTATCAGTTCGCACTTGTTCTTCTTTGCCAAATCTTTGATGAGAGGACATATCTCATCCGTGAGGGCTTTCTGACTGATGTTGCCTGTCGTATTCAAAGCTGGGATAGGTGTTGCCAAATAGATAAGCGGATGCGTTGGTAATGCCTTCAAGGTGTCGAGCATACTCTGCATATCTTTGGCAAACTCACTGCCATACAGCCAGTTCTTGGGCTTCGAGTCGTTTGTGCCCAATTTAATGACCACGATATCAGGCTGGAATCCTTGTGCATCTTTCCACGCCTGTTCCTTCATATAAGGATAATCGCCTTTCTGGAGCATCGTTCTTCCGCCTATTCCAAAGTTCTTCACAATGTATCCGTTGCCCAGTTTCTTCTGCAATTGAGCAGGATAGCCAAAGATGTCGCGCATGAAAATGCCTGAGCCATCAGTAATGGAGTTACCTATGCAAGCCACTCGGACAGCATGATTCTTTGGCGAAGGCAAGTAAGCAAGCCAATCATCCAAATCGCAAAGCATTTGCTGATGATAGCGGAAGTCCTTCTTCATTCCAAATCCGTGACCACCACTTGGATAAGCATATAGAGCGCAATGGTTGCCGACTTTGTGCATAGCTGAGAAATAGGCAACACCATTCTCCAGGATAGGCACGATGTCGTCATCGTTGGCCAGGAACACAGCAGCTGGAGGAGTCAGATGCTTCCGCACAGCCTTATCGTTAGAGAAGTCGTTGACCACTTTTGTACTATCGTTCTCATTGCCGAGGAAATTATCTACAGAGCCATGATGCGTCTGCTTATACTGCATGGTGATGACGGGATAGAACAGAATGGAGAAGTCTGGCCTCAATTCCATCGGAGCATGCGTGGAAACCGTAGATGCAAGATGTCCTCCTGCAGAGAAGCCCATGATACCTACATCGTGAGCGTTAATGTGCCAGACCTCAGCACTGTCTCGCACCATCTTCATAGCCGCATAGGCATCGGAGATGGGAATCTGACGATTGCCTTTCGGCATACGATATTTCAGGACACAAAGGGCAATACCTTTATTGTTGAAATAGACTGCCCAATCGGTTCCTTCATAATCCATCATCAGGTTTGAATATCCACCACCTGGGCAGCATACAACAGCTCTTCCCGTCGCTACATCAGTAGAGGGCAGAAAGACTGTCAGAGAAGCTTCCCCATCAGGCGTGATGTTCACCTGAAACTCACGAGCAGAAGCCGTTAGAACGGCTGCTCCAAGCAAGCATAATAATAGTCTTTTCATTCTTTCGACTTTTCAATATTTTCAAGACACCATTGGTCTTTAACTTTATATCCGTAAAGGCCATACGCCAGCATAACGAGTTCGCAGAGGAGGGCAATAATCCAAGTGTATTGCCAACTATTCAGGATGTCCGCGAAGACGCCTTGAAGGAAGGGGAATACGGCTCCACCAAAGACACCCATCATAAAGACGCCCGAAGCTTTCGATGTATATTCACGAAGTCCTCGTATGGAAAGCGTAAAGATACAACTCCACATCACTGAATGCACAAGTCCGACTGCACACAAGAGCCACAGATTCTCGGTTTGAATGGCAGCGAGGATGAGAAGAGTTGCTATGATGGTTGTGGCAATCAAAACCTTGCGAGGATTGAAGTTGCTGAAGAACGTCGAAACGAAGCGTCCCACCAAGAAGCCCCCCCAATAAAGTGTCGCTAAGAGTGCGGGAATGCCCATATCCATACCGGCTATCACCAATCGCTTCATTCCGAAGAATGAAAGTCCGTTGCCCTTCTCTATGAGTTCCATTGCATGCAGATTCAGGTTTGAACCTATCGAAACCTCAGTACCAACATAGAAGAAGATGGCAATAACACCCAGAGTCAAGTGACGGAACGACCAAACGCTGCGCTCCAATTTACTGCCGCCTTCTGCTCGAGTGGCCGACAAATCGGGCAACGACATCCTTCCTGCCGAAAACGCTACCAAGACAGCTGCAGCCACCATCACCATGAAGGGAATGAATACCTGCGAAGCCGTAACTTCATCGAGAGAAACACCGGCAAAGATGACCAGCGTGACGAAGAACGGAGCTATCGTCGTACCGAAGGAATTGACTGCAGTAACGATGTTCAAGCGTTGTGCCGGCTGAGTTCCCGGGAGTTCGTAGGCAGAGACGTATGGATTGATAACAACCTGCAAGATAGCTGCCGACGTACCCATTAGGAACGAGCCTAAGAGGAAGACCACGAAGCCGAAAGGAATCGAGCAACCTTCGGCAATATGCAATTGATATTGGATAATAGATAAGGGGCTTGCTGATAAGCCATAGCAGAGCAAAGCCGCCACCATGCACACCAAAGCCCTCACCATCGTGGTTTGATAACCCTTCTTGTCTATCCATTTCCCTGCAAGACTGCTATTCAGGAGGTATCCGAGGAAGAAGAAGAGGGAGAGCATCGTGGTGAAGGTATTCTTCATGTCTCCTGCATCCTGAAGGAATGCAATCTTCAAAGGTCCTTGCAGTTGCCCGTTGATTGTCGTCAGGAACCCGACAAGGAAGTATATGAAAGTCAGAAAGACAAAGGGTCCGAGGCTATATTGTTGCTTTTTCATATGATTGTCTCTAATGTCGCCATAGCTCCGTTGGCAGCGATGGCATCAACGAATTGAAGATACTGATTGGTGAACTCTTTCGATGCAGCGAGGTCGGTTGCCTGGAACGGAGAAAGATGCAGGAATGCGACGGCATCATCCTTAGCGATAAGCGCTCTGTCTTCGTCGGTCAGCCAAGGCTCGTCAATCTCGAATTTGCTACCGTTGTCATCCACTTGATACTTCAAATAATGACGATAAGCTGCAATCAGATAAGCAACTCGCGTCAAATCCTTCCCATCGGCAACCATGTGGATGAGGTTGGGCACCACATAAACTGGGAACTTGCTCACACCATCCATGCAGAGGCGAGCAACTTGGTCGCTCACGCTCTTGTTAGCAAAGCGTTCAATCAGCGTTTGTTTATACAGAGCAAGGTCTGTATTTCCTGGAGCAGGCACATAAGGCGTGATGTCTTTCTCCATGAAATCACGAACGAAGGTAACGATTCGCTCATCGTGCATAGCTTCGTCAACTCGCCTGTAACCACTTAGGAAAGAAGGATATGAAAGCAACGTGTGACTGGCATTCAGGAGCGAGAGCTTCATGTTCTCGTAGGCCGTCACATCGTCGGTAAACTCTACACCTACCTTTTCCCAATTGGGACGACCTGCTGCGAAGTTGTCTTCCACAACCCATTGGATGAAGTCCTCTGCATAAACGGGAGCAGCATCGTGAGTGCCGTTACGTTCGTTCAGGCGTTTCACATCTTCGGGCTTCGTGGCAGGCGTAATGCGGTCCACCATACTATTGGGGAACGTCACATTCTCTTTGAGCCAAGCATAGAGATCCTTGTCCTGAGCCTCGATAAAGGTACCGAAGGCTTTGCGACAAGTATTACCATTATGCTGAAGGTTGTCGCAGGTCAGAATTGTAATCTTACCACTTCCAGCATTTCTGCGACGGCGCAGTCCTTCTGCAACATATCCGAAAGCGGTTAGCGGATGCTTGGGGTTCTCGAGGTCGTGCTTCACAAGTTCATCTTCCAACATGAAGCGGCCAGTACTCTTCTCGATGTTGTAGCCGCCTTCTGTGATGGTCATAGTAATGATTTTGATGTCAGGACTTGCGATTTTGTTCAGGATAGCTTCCTGATCGTTCATGCCCCAATAAAGTTCAACGAGAGAACCAATCTTCCAGGCTTCATCTTTACCGTCGCGACCACAAACAGTCAGCGTGTATTCGCCTTTCTGCTGATGAAGCGCAGTATAGATGCGCTCGTCTTGAGGCAGAATCATTGCCCCACAGATGCCCCAGTTCTTCTGGTCGGGATTCTTTTCAAGAAGGAGGTTAGTTAAATACTCCAGGTGTGCACGATGGAAATTACCGACGCCAAAGTGCAGGATGCCTGCTTTTACTTCATCTCGATTGTAGGAATAGGAAATCAGATTGTTCATAGGTTATTGATTTAATGTAAAGTTGATAATATCAAGTTATTTGAATACCGATAATGTGGGACGGCCAATCCAGCAGCGAAGCTGTGCGAGGCCAAAGATATGGGCGATAGTGGCTGCTGTGTCGTACTGCATCATCGGTTCATCAATGATTCCTCCTTTTTTGATGTGCTTACCGCAAATGATGAAGGGAGTCTCCAATTCAGCAAGTGTCTTGCCGCCATGTCCCTTATTGATACCACCGTGGTCTGCTGTGACGATGATAATTGTGTCGTCATAGATGCCGGCATCCTTCAGAGCCTGAATCAGTCGCCCTATTTGAATGTCGAGTCGCGCCAAAGTTTGGTAATACTCGGGCGTATCGTGCCCGTCTGCATGCCCTGTGTGGTCCAATTGGTCCCAGCATACAGCCAGCAGCGTAGGTTTCTTCTCTAAGATAAAGCGCTCTGCCATCTCGCAGAGTTGCTCGGATTGGTGTTCCCAATCCTTGGCCAGGTCGAAGTTGTCGATTGCCATTGAGTCAACCACATGCTTTATGCCGTCCCATTCGGCCAGACAGCCCGTCACGGCATCAGGTCGCGCCTCGCGAAGCAAAGAGAAGATGGTGGGGAAGATGCCATGATTGTTGAGTTCCACAGACGGTATCTCCGGCTTACGCGAGTTCCATTCGGTATAGCCGTGCAATTCGGGACAAGAGCCGTTGAACATCGATGCCCAGTTGACAGCAGAACTGGAGGGCAGCACGGAGCGCTTATGCTCGGTATAGCTGCCCTGCTGCATCAGCATGCGAAGGTTTGGAATATCATTCGCTTTTGATAGACTATAACTTCCCCAGCCATCGATGCCGATGACCAACACATGTCCTGCCTTAGGCTTTGGACGTGATGCTAAAATGGTGGAAGGGATTGCTGCCAGCAGGATGCAAAACAAAAATAAATGTCTCTTTTTCATAATGGGTCTTTCTGTTATTAGTTTCTGGTTTTCTGGAGAAGCACAAAGGCCTCGGCAACGGGACACTCGGACTCCCTGCCTCTGAATTTTTCCATGTCGTTGTGCCATTTGTGAGAATCTCTTGCGGTTTCTGGCTCTCATGGCATAACAGAGCCTTGTGCTTTTGCTCCACAACCGACTCAATGTTCACATACGAATTAGGCGAGAAATTTCTGGTTTGCTGCCCCAGTTCCGCTTCGTAGTAATACAGGTCGCAGTTCCTACCGCTGTGCTTCCATGCATCTAATACGAGTGCCGAACAGTTCCGATGGTCGCGATGCAGTTCGATGGGCCAGTGCGTGAAAACCACATCGGGTTTCTCCTCCTCAATCACCTGCAACATTTCCTTATATCGTTCTGCATTTATCTCGGACTGACCGTCGATTTGCGTCATCAGACGATACCTGACTCCCATCACCTTGCATGCCTCGGCCAGTTCTTTGCGGCGGATTGATGCTGCTTCGTCGAGGCTGGCACCTTTTATGCCTCGCTCTCCAGAAGTCATATACACACTTACCACCTCGCAACCTTGTTTTTGGAGTAATATCATGGTTCCTCCTGCGCAGGATTCGTTATCGTCGGGGTGTGCGCCAATGAACAAAGCTTTTTTGTAGCCCATGTTGAGGGGTGAGTTCTGTGCTTGAACCACTGCGCAGACGAGGGTCAAAATGATTAAAACAATGGTGGTTCTTTTCATTTTAGGGTTATTTTTTAGGTTTGACGTTGCAAATATAGCTTTTCCTTTTGAAGCTTGACGCGCTTTATTATTGGTAACGCGTTTTGTAACGATTGAAATTTTTTGTAACGATTGCATGAATTAAACGAATAAAAGGAAAAGGTTTTACGAGATATATTTGGTTGGGAATGAAAAAATGCCTAATTTTGAGGGCGAAAACTTACGATTCCGTCATGAAATACGTAACAATCAAGGATATTGCACGCGAACTTGTCGTATCAGTTTCTACTGTATCAAGAGCCCTAAACAACGATCCGAGCATACGCAAGGAAACCCGCGAAAAGATACAGGCTGCGGCTAAACGAATGGGATATGTACCGAATCCTGTTGCAACGAATCTCAAGTTCGGTCGCACCAAGACGATTGGCGTCATCGTGCCGGAAATGTCCACTCCCTATGCCGCAAAGGTCATCGATGGCATTCAGGACATCTGCTACCACAATAATTATAAGGTCATTATCGCCTCTTCGAGCGAGGATGCCGACAAGGAAAGGGAAAATCTCGACATCATGATGCAGTTCATGATTGACGGAATCATAGCATGCCGCTGCGATTACAACAAGAACACAGAACTCTACGAGAAAATCCAGGAACAGCATATTCCTCTGGTCTTCTACGACCGTATTCCTCGTAATATAGATGCACCTCAGGTTATTGTCGATGACGAAACGAAAGCCTTCTTCCTCGTCGAACACCTGATAAGGGCTGGAAGGAAAAACATTGCATACATCGGTGCCAATTTCGAGACGGTTTACAACTCTGTGCTCCGCTACAAAGGTTATCGCGAAGCCCTGCAGAGATACGGCCTCGAGTACAATCCCAATATCGTTGTTCAAACAGAAGGGCTGCATTACAGCGACGGCGCAACAGCGGTCGATAAGTTGCGGCACGAAAAGACTGATGCCATCTTCGCCTTCACCGATACCCTCGCCATTGGAGCCATGAACCGCTTGAAGTCGATAGGAAGAAATATACCCAAGGATGTGGCTGTGGCAGGCTTCTCAGGAACAAACCTTGCAACCATCGTAAGTCCACAACTGACGACGGTAGAACCCAGACAGTTCGAGATGGGACAAAAAGCAGCCGAACTCATCATCAAACTCATCTCGAATCCAAGCTCCAGCAACAACGAGTGTATCATCGTCGATGCCGACATTAT
Organism: Bacteroidaceae bacterium; assembly: GCA_017557475.1. Next base: position 3,668 of record JAFYYO010000150.1, on the reverse strand, counting down.
TTACAGAGAATCGACAGAAGGTTGATTTGTTTGTGCGGTTTGTACAGACCGGACAATCAGCAGGTTGCAAAAATCACGCAAAATGCTGCTAAAATTCGCCACAAGAGACGTGCATGAATAGACTATTCTTAGAATGTTATTTTGAGATATCTACATCCGTGTGCCGGAATCATGCAGCCTAGTTCGCTTTCGGAGAGGTCTTTCTGTCGCCAGAGGTCGCGGATGACTTTAGCAGGCTTTTCAGCAGGAATGAGTTTCTTCATATCTACCTTCTGATCTGTTTCGCCGACATTGAAGATGCCTACGGCGATATTTCCGTCGGCCAGAGGACGGCTCCAGACCTCGATATCGCCTTCCTTCAGAGTGCGGTCGGCCTGCTTGCCTAAGAGGTCTTGGTCGATAGCATTCACCTCGTTATTGCAGAGCAAATTCAGTGTAAAGTCATCCATCTGTGCAATGTCGCAACCGATGAGCATATTGGAGGAAACAAGTGTCCAAAGCGTGATGTGAGTGTATTGCTCGTCGGGAGTCAAACGCGTCTCACGAAGGCCGTTGGTGTTCTCGCCAAGTCCATAACCTACTTTGCCCACAACCAACATATCGGGGTCGTTCCAATGGCCGATAGAGGAATACTGGGATTTACCCAACTGCTGACGGAAACCTACATCGTAGATTGAATGCCAAGTGTCGTTGATGTCCTGAGCCGTACGCCAGCTGTTGCCGTCGCAATAGAGTCCCCACAGATAAACCTGCGTTCCGCCTAAGGGACCGAGGCTGTAGAAGATGTCGCGAGGCTGCTGGCGCAAGTACTTCTGCATCAAGAGATAGGGACGAATGCAGCTGGCAAAGCCATAGTCGTTCTCTTGGGCTCGCACATTTTCGTAGCTGCACCAGTCGTATTTCAGGTAATCGACGCCCCATTTGTTCCAGACCTCAGCATCTTCCTTCTCGTAGCCGAGACTTCCAAGATAGCCGCCACAAGTGGTTGCACCAGGCGCACTGTAGATGCCAAACTTCAAGCCACGCTCGTGAAGCCAATCAACGAGTCCCTTCATTGAGGGAAACTTCTGGTTTGCATCGAGCGTGCCGTCGGAGTTGCGCTCTGGGGCTTCCCAGCCGTCATCGATGTTGATGTAGCTATAGCCATAGTCGGCTAAGCCTTTATCGATAAGCGCCTGCGTAGAAGCCATCACTTTCTCCTGAGTAACGGTCAGTCCCCAACAGTTCCACGAGTTCCAACCCATCGGCGGCGTCTGGCCAATCATGTCTGCGCCAACTTTCAGCGTAAAGTCCTGCGAAGCCTTACCCTTTGCATTCTCGGCTACGACGGTGAAGGTCAGGATGGCTGGCTTGTCAATCTTTCCGCTTAAAACTCCGCTTTCAGAAAGTTGGAGACCTTCGGGAAGGTCGTTGCAGGTGAACTTCACAGGCTTTTCGCCAGATACGGGGAAACGATAGATGACAGGAGAGCCAGGACGCACGCCCCAAACAGGAGCGCCGTTGAAGCGAGGCGTAGCTGGAGCCGCTGGGGTCAGGACGTATTTCAGTTGCTTGCTTTCGCTGAGCACCTTTCCTGTCTTTGCATCGGTATAGGTTGCCGTCAGTTGACACATCTTATTCATATCATAAGGCACAGTCACGCGAACGGGCTTGTTTCGCTTCAGGGACAGCTTCTTGGTCAGGGACTTCACCTTCGCTCCTGTCTCGCGATCAGTAATCGTGACATTCAGCGTTCCGTTGGTTGCATCAAGGTACGCATTGTTGACCTCTATATCGTAATGGTATTGCCCGACATTGGTGTCCGTAAGACGCATGGAGAGACCTTCTTCAGCCCTGGGGCAGGTAATCGTCAGAGGGTTGTTGTACAAACCGCCAGAACCGCCTCGATTATAGACGCGAACGGCAATCACATTCTCAGCATCGAAGCGGACTCCATCCTTCTTGACATCAACCACATAATTGCGAACCACATTACTGGCAGGGAAATAGCCTGCAGGATTTGTCGGCATACGTCCTGTCGAGCCAATCAGTTTGCCATTCAGGTAGCACTCGTCCACATCGTCGGCTTTGGGCATATTGAAGACAAGAGCATTCTGCTGATCTGCGCCTTGGAACACGCTTCTCGGGATAGTCACGTGAATGCGATACCAGCCGTAAGCCCTGGTGTTTTGAGGGAAGCCCTGCTCGTCCCATCTCTTCGTGATGTCAACCTCCTTCCAAGAGGTATCATCCATTTCGGGCTCAGCCCAACTCGTGTCGTCGCCTTGCTTGAGAAGCCCCTTGCTGACGATAAGTTCTTGTGCACTCAGTTGCAGCCCCATCAGAGCCATCAATGCTACTAAAAACAGTTTTTTCATTGTTTGTTTATAGTTTGTAAGTTCTGTGTAATCCATATTATTTCGTCAGTTCTTGGTATAGTTTGAAGAGTTCGGCGACGCAGAGGCTTTCGGTGAAGGAGGTCTTCACTGGGAAGCCGAATGCCTGCACGCAGGTTCACTCCAAGCGACTTCTGCTCTATAAGTACTCGGGTAGAAAGGATGTGTCCGTCGATGAAGTTCGAGGCATCTACCATGTGATGCTCCTCGAAAGTGATGAATCCATTCGACGGTGTCTCTATGCCAAAGACGTTTGCGAGCAAGTCAAGCCAGAAGGGCTGCGAATCGCTCCGCTCACTGCCTTTGCCCCGCCACCGCTCAGCAAATCGCGCCGCATCAGCAGCTATTTGTTTCTCGGTCTTCATATAATATCTATTTTCGGGTGTAAAGTTAGCAATTCTTTTTCAAACTCCCAATACGTTTTACCATAAAAAGTGAGAAAGTGGGAAAGTGTCTTGTGGACAGGAATAGCTTTTTATGGTGAAAACGAGGAAGGAGGTAGATATATATAATATATATAGATACAATATAATTATTATTATAAATTATAATTATTATTATAAATTAAAACTCTAATAATAATCTTATAGTCTCGTCGTGTTACCGTCCATTTCGCTTCCTGTCCATAAGACATTTTCCCATTTTCCCATCTCCCCCGCGGACGGCTGGAAAAACTTAATTTTTCTTTGAAAAAAGTTTGACAAACATTTGGAAAATTCGAGAAAAAGTCGTATATTTGTAGTGTGATTAGAACAGAGGTTCAAGGCATCGAAAACAGGGCCCGTTTCCGCTGCATGAGCTGACGCTCAAAATCACACCACGAGCCTGCTTACGCTCGGGATAGTCAAATCCGGATTTGGTGACTTTCCCCTTCGGGCCGTCGAGCTGAACCTTCTCCTCTCGCTAAAACGCAGACTTGTCAACGTGAAAGATGAAGAAACAACTGCAGTGTTATCGGCAATCTTCACACGTGATGTTTGCAAATATTACACGTACTTCTGGCCAATGGTACACGTGATGTGAGCAGACGACACAAGAGATGACCCCACCCCTCGCTTCGCTTTGCCCCTCCCCTTGAATGGGAGGGGAGCTACGGCATGCAATCCCCTCCTGAACCTCTCCTACCAGCAATTGAAATAACTGGCTACCCTTGTCAAATGCCTAAGGCATTAGCCTACTAACTTAGAAACACACCAACTAAAAACAAAAATAAAAAACTTTCGTTTTTATTTTGCATTTCGCTCGCTTTTTCGTAACTTTGTAGGCGATTCTGTTTAACTTTAAATATTTTTG
>JAFYYO010000149.1 GCA_017557475.1 Bacteroidaceae bacterium | reverse complement strand
ATGAGGAAATGAAAAGGATGCTTGGGCAGGACGAGAAAGCCGTCATCAGCCGCACGGTTTTGATGGGAGCCCTCGCTATCCGTCAGGCTTTGGAGCACGCCAACCTTGATTTGAAAGGCAAAAGAATCGCAGTCATCAACGGGACAACCGTAGGCGGGATGGACATCACGGAGCACTACTTCAAGCAGATGAAGGAAGATGATTCTGTGCTGCACCTCATTGAGAAGCACGATTGTGGCAGCTCTACTCGCGAGATGGCCGACCTTGCAGGCCTGAAGGATGCGGAGGTATGCACCGTCTCAACTGCCTGTTCATCTGCAGTAAATGCCATCATTCTCGGCTCTGAAATGCTCAAGACAGGTGAGGCGGACATCGTCATTGCAGGCGGTACAGAGGCTTTGAGCCTGTTCCACCTCAACGGATTCAATTCCTTGATGATTCTCGACAAAGAGCCTTGCAAGCCTTTTGACAAGAACCGAGCAGGCCTGAACCTCGGAGAAGGAGCCGCGTTTGTGGTGCTACAAAGAGATTTATGCTCCTTGCCCCCTGCCCCTTGCCCCATTTATATTCGCGGTTATGGTAATCGTTGTGATGCTTTTCACCAGACAGCCTCATCGGAAGATGGTGAAGGAGCCTTCCTCGCGATGAGTGACGCCTTGCAGATGGCCGGGCTAAAGCCTGAGGACATTCAATACATAAACGCTCACGGAACAGGTACTCCCAACAACGATGCCAGCGAAAGTGCGGCTATTCAGCGAATCTTTGGAGACAAAATTCCACCCGTTTCAAGCACAAAAGGCTTTACTGGTCACACCACTTCTGCTTCTGGTTCGATTGAGACAGTCATTTGCTTCCTCTCTCTTCTGGGTGACTTCTTGCCCGCAAACCTTGGCTGGAAGGAGCAAGACGAGGAGTGCATCAAGCCGACAACGGACAACAGACAACAGACAACGGAGAACATCCTTTGCAATTCTTTCGGGTTTGGAGGGAATGATTCGGCAGTAATTATAAGCAGAAGAAAGACCCCCTCTAACTCCCCCCTAAAGGGGGAGAACCATGAAGCTCACATTATGGGTGAGGCCATCATTACCGATGTGGAGCAACTTCAAGAACTTCGCGAGTTCATTTCTCCAGGTGAGGCACGAAGGATGGGCAAGCTCATGAAGGCTGCTACCATTACTTCGCTCAAGGCTTTGAAGGCTGCAGGAATCGAAACTCCTGATGCCATCATTACTGCAACCGCTTATGGCATGCTGGAAACGAGTGAGAAGTTCCTCGTCGATATGTTGGAAAATGGCGAAGAGACCTTGAGCCCTACCCTCTTCATGCAAAGCACGCACAACACTTTGAGCTCCGCAATCGCTATTCGCCTCAAGTGTCACGGCTACAATATGACTTATAGTCAGGGCAAAGACTCGCTTGAATGGGCACTTCGCGATGCCCGAAGATTGATACAGACGGGCAAGGCAAAGACCGTTCTCGTAGGTTATCATGATGAAGCAACTCCAACATTTCAGGAGGTCTTCCGTCGTTTGGGCAAGCCCGTTCCAGGGGGACTTTACTCACGAAGCATAGTGCTTGGGAAAACACCTGCAGTGTAGTTGCCCAACATAACACGTTATGATGGCAAACATAACACGTTAAAAAGGCAAACATAACACGTTAAAAAGGCAAACATAACACGTTAAGTTTGCCAACGACACTGGGGTTGTTTTGAGACGTGACTGGAGCCGATGATAATCTCAACTTGGGAATAGTAAGAAAAACTTGTGTTTTACTTTGTAATTCGCTTGCTTCTTCGTATCTTTGCCCCATAATTAGTTAGATATGCAATTACTACCTTTAGCCATCCTACAAAGCCTGTTGCTTGCAGGCGGACAGGTGTTCCTGAAGCTCGCTTTAGGAAAGATGGAACCTTTTGGTTGGAATTGGGAATTCTGGAGCTCGCTTCTGGCGAACTGGCAGTTTGCTCTTTGCGGCCTCCTCTACGGCGCAGGCACCATCCTTTGGTTCTACATCATCAAGCACTTCCCCTTCAGCATGGCCTATCCAATGGTTTCGCTCAGCTATGTCTTCGGCATGATAGCGGCCATGTTGGTGTTCCACGAAGAGGTGAGCCTCGTGAAATGGGCAGGCGTTTTGCTCATCATGGCTGGGTGTTACTTTATAGCGAAATGAGAATATGAAACGATATCTGTTGTCCGTTGTCTGTTGTCTGTTGACTGTTGTCTTGAATGCTCAAGGCCTTAGCGAACAAAAGATGATACAGAAGATGACGTCTGCCGCTGAGGAAATAAAGACCATTCAGTGCAACTTCACACAGACAAAGCACTCGAAGATGCTGAAAGGTGAACAGGTTTCACAAGGCAAGATGTTCTGTCAGCAACCCGACAAGCTCCGATGGGAGTACACTTCTCCTCGTTTAAGCGCGCTTGTCTTGGACGGAACGAAGGCTCAACTGATAAAAGGTAACACAGATAACGGCAGCCGAAACAAGTTCGTCGGAGAAATGGCACGAATGATAATGAATAGTGTCGCAGGCAAATGTCTGACTGACAGCAAGGCCTTCCAAGTCTCTGCAAAAGAGATGTCGACAGAGTATGTTGCGACCCTTCTCCCACTAAAAAAGGAGATGAAGCGACTCTACACTAAACTTGTCCTTCATTTCGACATCAAACAATCCACAGTAACCGAGGTAGAATTGCACGAAAAGAACGGAGACAGAACCATCATCGAACTGCATGACATCCAAATCAACAAATAAACAGACACTTCGCGACAGAGGCATCTGCGTCGTGATTCCTACATATAATAATGCAGGAACCATTGCCGATGTGGTTCGTCGCACGCTTGAACAATGCCTGGATGTCATTGTTGTGGCTGACGGCCCGACAGATGAAACGATTCAAATCCTGCAAGGAATCGAAGGGATTACAGTTGTCTCATACGAAAAGAATGCAGGTAAGGGAACTGCACTCAAGCGAGGTTTCCGCAAGGCACTCGAGATGGGTTTCGCTTACGCCATTACTTTGGATGCCGATGGTCAGCACTTCCCAGAAGACATTCCCACGATGCTTCATGCCAACCAAAAGCATCCAGGAGCTCTCATCGTGGGTCAAAGGAAGGGACTTGAAGAGATGGAGCGAAGCAAAGGCAGCAAGTTCGCCAATGCCTTCAGCAACTTCTGGTTCGCCATTCAGACAGGACATCGCCTCAAAGACACGCAGACTGGCTTCCGACTCTACCCGTTGAAGAAGCTTTACGGACTTTCTTTGCTTACTTCTCGCTATGAGGCAGAACTCGAGCTGCTTGTCTTCTCAGCTTGGCACGGCACGAAGATTGTCTCCATTCCCGTCAATGTCTACTACCCATCGCCGGAGGAAAGAGTTTCGCACTTCCGTCCCATCAAGGACTTCTCCCGCATCTTCATCCTCAACACACTGCTTTGCATCCTTGCCGTCGTCTATGGTTTACCGCTTGCAATCTGGCGAGGCTTAATGACTTTGCTGCGTTCTGTCTATTCCCTACTCTTCTTCCTCGTGTCCACAATCTTCGTTGTCAAGCCCATTGCCTTGCTTCATCAACTATTCACGAAGGACTTAGAAAAGAGGCGTTTGGCTTGTCATCGTATCCTTTGGCGCTATGCTCGTTTCGTAACGCTTCAGCATGGGATTCCTGGCGTCAAGTTCTCTATTGGCAATCCTCACGGTGAAGACTTCCGAGAGCCGGCAATCATCATTTGCAACCACCAGTCGCATCTCGATTTGATGACCATGCTTATCCATACGCCGAAGCTTGTCTGCCTCACAAAAGACTGGGTTTGGAACAACCATCTTTACGGCAGCATCATTCGAGATGCAGAGTTTTATCCCATCTCCGAAGGCTTGGAGGCTCTGCTTCCCAAACTGCGGTCTCTCATCGACAGAGGCTACAGTATTGTGGTTTATCCCGAAGGAACGCGCTCAATGAATTGCTCTGTCGGACGCTTTCATCAAGGTGCATTCTACTTGGCGAAACAGCTAAGCGTGGATGTCCTCCCAATCGTATCATATGGTGCAGGCAAAGTTTTGCCCAAGAAAGGCAAGTTCCTCCGCAAATGGCCCATCAGGATAGAGATTGATAAACGCTTCCATCCGAAAGAGATGCAAACGTTTGGACAGACTCCGAGGACACAAGCATCAAACATGAGAGAGTATTACAAGCACAGATATGCCGAAATAGCAAACCGAATGGAACAAGATGTTTAATAAGATGATGCGTATCGGAGTTATCATAATGCTGTTCTTGCACGGAGTATTGTCGCTTGCCCATGAGAAGAAACTTACGCCATATCTGGCAAATAACGACAAACCCTCCACAGCCATTATCGTGTGTCCTGGAGGTTCGTACTGCTGGCACGATATGAAGACTGAAGGAGTAGAAGTGGCTCAATGGCTGCAAGCAAATGGTATCTCGGCTTTCGTGCTGAAATACAGAGTGCAAGGCATCGTGCCGTACATCACGCATTCACGTCTTCTCTTCAGGGGGCATCAATATCCAGATGCAATTAACGACCTACAAGAAGCCATCAGATATGTGAGAGAGCATGCAGAAGAGTATGGCATCAACCCGCATCGAATAGGAGTGATGGGCTTCTCGGCAGGAGGACACTTGGCACTCTGTACAATGTTCAACAACTGCAGTTCTGACTTCATCGCTGCCATCTATCCTGTGGTAAGTATGTCTCATCCTGACACACACAAGCGTTCCCGACGGGCTCTTCTGGGCGAATATAGGAAGTACAGCCGCAAGATGCGTGACTCGCTTTCCATCGAGAAACATGTCCCAAAGGATTGTCCGCCAGTCTTTCTCGTTAACTGCAAGGACGACCCCGTAGTGAAATACCACAACTCGGAACTACTCGACTCAGCCCTGACAACTCGAGGCATCAGCCATCGATACATCCAATACCATACTGGAGGACACGGTTTCGGAGCCTCAACAACTAAAGGAACGGAAGAATGCCGTGCTTGGAAGGAGGAGTTTATCAACTGGCTTAAAGAACTTGACTCATGATGATACTGAAGATATTTGATTATCTCCGCAGACACGCCTTAGCCAGATGGGTATCGCTACTTGCCATCACACTGGTTCTGCTGGCGTCTGTCATGCGTCTTTCCTATAAAGAAGACATTCAGGACTTCCTTCCTCTTAGCGAGACAGACAGGGAGCGGATGGCTGTGTATCAAGACATCTCGGGCATGAACCGACTCTTTGTTGTCTTCGAAAGTGCAGGTGATGCAGAGGAAACGACTGAGGCGATAGATTGTTTCGTGAGTGCCGTCGAAGAGAGCGATACGGCTGGTTGGTGCCAAGACCTGCAAGCGACCTTTGACTTCGAGAGCATCTCCGAGACATTGGACTTTGTCTATACCAACATCCCCTTCTTCCTCAAAGAGAAAGACTACAGGCGAATAGACAGTCTTCTTGCTTCGCCGGACTTTATGGACACTAAGCTCGAAGACGATTTGAATGCCCTAATGCTTCCTTCGAGCAGTATGTTAAGCGATAACATTGCTCACGACCCTCTCGGACTCTTTGCCCCTGTTTTGGAAGAAATGCAGCAATCCCAGCAGCAGATGCGCTTTGAGATGTACGACGGCTATATCTTTACACCAGATATGTCCAAGGCTATCGTGATGTTCTCATCGCCCTTTGGAAGCAGCGAAACTGAGAAGAATGCACAACTTATCTCATTGCTCGGGCAAGCCATCGAAAGGATGCAATCGGGCTTTCCTGAGATAAAAGCTCGTGTCATAGGTGGACCTCAGGTTGCCGTGGGCAATGCTCATCAGATTATGCACGACAGCATCTTGGCTATAACTTTGGCTGCCATACTTATCTTAGCATTGTTGCTCTATGCCTTCCGCAAGTTTAGGAACATACTGCTCATCGCCTTGTCTGTCCTTTGGGGCTGGCTCTTCGCACTTGGCGGGATGGCTTTGGTGCACGATAGCGTCTCGATGATTGTCGTTGGCATCTCGAGCATCATCATCGGCATTGCGGTCAACTATCCGCTTCATCTCATCAGTCATGCCCAACATCAACCGAATCTACGGCAAGCTCTCCGTGAGATAACGACACCTCTCCTTGTTGGAAACATCACGACCGTCGGTGCTTTCCTTGCCTTAGTGCCGCTCAAGTCTATTGCTTTGCGCGACCTCGGGCTGTTTGCCTCCTTCCTTCTCATAGGCACGATTCTCTTTGTGCTGATATGGTTGCCGCATCTTTTGAGGACAACAGACAACAGACAACAGACAACAGATAAAGCTGACCTCCTTACTCGCCTTGCTTCTGTGCAAATTGAGAGGAAGAAATGGTTGGTCGTTTTGGTAGTTGTGCTTACGCTCATTTTCGGTTACTTCAGTCTTTCCACAGAGTTCGACCCCAACGTTTCGAACATCAACTACATGACTGCGAAACAGAAAGACGACATGAACTACTTCCAAAAGCTCCTCGAAGGGGACGGTTCGGAAGACAATACCACACTTTATCTCATGTCTTCTGCCACAGACTTCGACGAAGCTCTTGCTCTTTCCGAAAGCCAACAAACAGTCATAGATTCCCTTAGCAAAACTGGCATGATTGCAAGCTATCGAGGTGTAAGCCGCTTCCTGCCATCGTTGGAGGAGCAGGCGAAGCGCATCAACAACTGGCAAGAATGGCTCGAGAGACACCCGAACCTCCTTAGTGACCTGAATGCGAAAGCAGCAGTGCATGGCTTCTCGGCAGATGCTTTCAGCGACTTCGCCGACATCATCCAATCAAAACAACAAGTGCAGACGTTCGACTTCTTCCGGCCTCTGACCTCGCAAACCCTTGCAGGGAATGTTTCGCAAGCCAGCAAGAATGGAAACGCCACAATTGTCGAGACCCTTTCTGTCAGGAAGGAAGACATCGCGCAGGTCAAAGAGGCGTTGCCTGATGCCTTTGACATCGCTTCCCTTAACTCGTCTGTGGCCAACTCTCTCTCCAATGACTTCAACTACATCGGCTGGGCTTGTTCGCTGATAGTCTTCCTTTTCCTATGGCTTTCATTCCGTCGAATTGAGCTTGCCATCATTTCCTTCATACCGATGGCAGTCAGTTGGATATGGATTCTGGGCATCATGACCATCCTTGGCATCAAGTTCAACATCGTCAACATCATCCTTGCGACCTTCATCTTCGGTCAGGGCGACGACTACACCATCTTCATGACTGAAGGATGCATCTCAGAGTACATACACGGAAAGCCCATTCTTGCTCCCTACAAGCGCAGCATCATCCTGTCTGCTTTAATCATGTTTATCGGCATCGGCACACTCATCTTCGCCAAGCATCCTGCCCTGCATTCGTTGGCGGAAGTCACCATTATAGGCATGTTCTCTGTCGTGCTGATGGCTTATCTCATACCGCCTCTGCTCTTCAAATGGATGATGAAGCGGTTCCCAAAACGATTTAAAAACCTATAGAATATGAAAGAACGTATCATTGAAATTCTTAGCAAAGCGCTTCCGATGGTCAATCTCGAGTCGGACTTTCTGTTCAGCGAACTCGACTCACTCGGCGTGACAACCATCCTGATGCTCCTCTCCGAAGAGTACGGCATCGAGTTGGAAGCAAGAGATGCAACGCCCAAAAACCTCAAAACCATCGATTCCATCGTCAAAATGGTGGAGGAAAAGTTAAGGAAAAACGAATAGGAGGAAAACGTCACGTGTTATGATGGCAAACATAACGTGTTATGTTGGCAATCGTAACGTGTTATGATGGGCATCATAACGTGTTATGTTGAACAACTTAACGTGGGTATTTAAAAAGCAGGGCATCAGAAAAGAGAAAACGCGAAACAGATAAACGGAAAATGAGATGTCGAAATTAGAAGAACAAATCAAGCATTTCGCAAAATCGACGCCAGACAAACCGGCTGTCATCTGCGAGGGCAGGACCCTCTCCTACTCTTCTCTATGGCAACGCATTCAAGAGAAAGCACAGCAGTTGAGCCTCAGGGAAGGTCAGCCTCATGTCTTCGTAGCCACGCAAGACATCGACTTTCTCGTGACCTATTGCGCCGTTCACCTCTGCAGAGCCGTTGCAATACCATTAGAACATGCTATACCTAAAGAGCGGCAAAAGCAGATTCATGACGAAGTAAAAGGCAAATGGTTAAATGACCAATGCTCTGATGTGCTCTACACAACTGGCACGACTGGCAATGCAAAAGGCGTGATGATTTCTGCAAAAGCATGGAACGCAAACGCCGAAAACCTGACAGAAAGGCTTGGCTTTTCTTCTGAACTACTCTTCATCATCTGCGGTCCGCTCAATCATCTCGGCAGTCTCTCCAAGATTTATCCAACGCTCATGAATGGAGGCACATTATATATAATGGAGAGCCTCAAGGACCTAGGCGCCTTCTTCTCTGTCTTCGAACTGCCTTTCACGAAGTTCGCCACCTTCCTCGTGCCTTCGAGCATTAGGATGCTTCTGCAAGTTGCATCGAAAGAGTTGGCAAACGTCAGCCAGAAAATTGACTTCATCGAGACAGGGGCAGCAGCCATCTCACAGAACGACATGGAACGCCTCTGCAAATTGCTGCCGCAATCTCGACTCTATAATACTTACGCTTCGACAGAGACAGGCATCGTTTGCAGCTATGAGTACAGCAAGTACGGCTGCACGCCAGGCCTTTTGGGAAAGCCGATGAAACATTCTTCCGTTCGCATCGATGAGGACGGAAGGGTGATTTGTTCTGGCGAAACCATTATGTCTGGGTACATTAACAGTCCTGAACTGACGGCACAAGTTCTCAAAGAAGGAGAAATCTATACCTCGGACATTGGCAGTATCGACGATGATGGCATGCTGCGCTTACAAGGACGGATGGATGATGTCATCAATATCGGAGGTTACAAGGTAAACCCATCCGAGGTGGAAGACGCCGTACAAGCATTCGAAGGCATTCGCGATTGCATCTGCATTCCTGCTCCGCACATCGTTCTCGGCACAGTTCCGAAGCTGCTTTATGTCCCTAAGCAAGGGCTAGAAGTAAAGCCCAAAGACATTGCCAACTTCCTGAAAGGGCGTATTGAAAACTACAAGATTCCCCTACTCTACGAAGCCGTCGATGCCATTAAGCGCACATACAACGGCAAACTTGACCGCAAAGCATATAACCCTGAAAAGTGAAAAGTGACAAAATAAAAGGAAAAGAATTATGTTACATCTCAAATCGTTTAATGCTAAATGGGCTTTGCTGCCCATCCTCCTCTTGTCCCTCAGCATGATGGCAAAGGACGTGAGAATCGCTTCGCCAAACGGCAAGCTTGTGGTAACAGTTAACGACGATGGTGGCCTAGCCACTTATAGCGTCACACTGAACGGCCAGCCTGTACTGCTTCCGTCAAGACTCGGCTTTAAGGCTGACTTTGGCGACTTTACGCAGGGGCTTTCCATCGCCAACAGTTCCGAAGGCACTGGCACTGGCGAATACCCGATGCGGCAGGTGAAGCAGTCCCTCATCAGCTATAAGTGCAGCACACTCTTAGTTACTTTCCAAAATGCTCGCAACCAAAAGATGCAGGTGGACTTCTTCATCAAAGACAATGACGTGGCCTTCCGCTACATTATTCCCCGTCAGCAAAGGGACAACCCCAAGTGTGCTGTCATCACCGAAGAGATTACCTCCTTCTGTCTGCCCGACGGCACCACCACTTTCATCAGCCCTCAAATAGACCCCATGAAGGGATGGGAACGCACCAAGCCCAGCTATGAAGAGGGCTACGCGCCCGATGCACCTATGGACAGACGCTCAGCATACGGACAGGGATACACCTTCCCCTGCCTTTTCCACCTGAAGAATGGTTGGATGCTCATTTCCGAAACAGGCGTCGGCAGCAACTATTGCGGCTCCCACCTTAGCGACTATAAGGAGGGAGGTTATCAGATTGCCTATCCGCAGCAAGGCGAGAACAACGGCTTTGGTTCAACAGGAGCACAGATAAGTCTGCCTGGAGCTACGCCTGGGCGCACTATTACAGTTGGCGAAACGCTGACTCCCATCGTCGAGACCACGATTGTATATGATGTTGTATGGCCGCTATACGAAGCAACAGAGGAGTACAAGAGCGGACGCTACACTTGGAGCTGGCTCATCTGGCAAGACCCAAGCGTCAACTACGACGACCAGGTGAAGTTCATCGACACTGCTGCAGCAATGGGCTATGAGTTCTGCCTTGTGGACGGCAACTGGGACACGCAGATAGGTCGCGACCGCATAGCCGAACTTTCAAGATACGCTTAGCAGAAAGGCGTCTCGCTCATGCTCTGGTACAACAGCAACGGGGCTTGGAACGATGCGCCGCAGACGCCACGTGGCATCATGTCCAACAGTATTGCTCGCGACAAGGACATGGCTTGGATGAAGAGCATCGGCGTGAAGGGCATCAAGGTGGACTTCTTTGGAGGCGACAAGCAGGAGACGATGCGGCTATATGAGGATATCCTCTACGATGCAAACCGCTACGGCATTCAGTGTATCTTCCACGGCTGCACCATTCCGCGTGGCTGGGAACGTATGTATCCTAATTATGTCGCAAGCGAGGCTGTGCTGGCCTCAGAGAATGTCTATTTCAACGAGGGAGCAGCTATTCACGAGCCCTTCGACCTCACCCTTCATCCCTTCTGTCGCAATGCCGTTGGCACGATGGACTGGGGCGGCGTGATTATGAACAAGTACCTGTCGAAGGACAACAAAAGCCGGCACTCGCGCAAGACGACAGACGCCTTCGAGATTGCCACTGCTTTCACGAATCAGACCGCCATTCAATGCATTGCCATTCAACCCAACAACTTGCAGGAGTTGCCACAAGTTGAGCTTGACTTCCTCAAGACCATCCCTGCCACTTGGGATGAAACACGCTTCATCGACGGCTATCCTGGACGCTATGTTGTGTTGGCGCGCCGACATGCTGACAAGTGGTACATTGTTGCTCTTAACGCTCAGAAGGAGCCGCTCAACCTGTCGCTCGACATCAAAAGCTATAACTTAAAGAACCTACTCACGGACGGCACTAACACCACAGACGCAGTGCAACTACCCCTGAAGGCTGACAAGAAGGGCAAGGTGAAGTTGACCGTCCAACCCAATGGGGGAGCAGTCTTGTTCTAAGCCTGTTATTGCTAATAAAACAAAATAAGGCTGGCAACTTTGGTTACCAGCCTTTCTTTGTGCCCAGAACAGGAATCGAACCTGCACGCCTCGCGGCACGCGCACCTGAAACGCGCGCGTCTACCATTCCGCCACCTGGGCAAAGATAAAAAAAACGAGACTCAATGCTCGTTTTGAGCGGAAAACGAGACTCGATGCTTTGGAACACCTTGAGTCTCGTTTACTCTTGCTGAGCGGAAAACGAGACTCGATGCTTTGGAACACCTTGAGTCTCGTTTACTCTTGCTGAGCGGAAAACGAGACTCGAACTCGCGACCCCAACCTTGGCAAGGTTGTGCTCTACCAACTGAGCTATTTCCGCCTGTACAAAGTGAAGAGGAGGAGACTCGAACTCCCACGCCTCGCGGCACTACCACCTCAAAGTAGCGCGTCTACCAATTCCGCCACCTCTCCAACAATGTGTCTTTTCAGTAAATTCGGTGCCTCTTTCGAGGTTGCCTTGAATGCGCTTCCTCCGAAACGCGAGTGCAAAGGTACATCTTTTTTTCATACTGACAAAACTTTCCGACACTTTTTTCGTCTTTACTCAACATTTTTCCTTAACTTTGCACTACGAAACACGCAAAAGCATGAACGTTTAACCTATAAACATTACTATGAAGATTCAGTTTAAGTATTGGGGCGAGGCATTGATTCTCGCCGCAGGTCTCTTCCTGGCAGGAGGAGCCATCAGCAAAGGTATCGTGAAGTTCAAGGAGATGGACCGCACAGTTACGGCCAAGGGTCTATCGGAGAAAGAGGTAAAAGCCGACAAGGTGACTTGGCCTCTCAAGTTCAAGGAGTTGGGCAACGACCCTGCAGAACTCTACGAGACTATCGCGAAGGACACGCGCATCATTGTGGAGTTCTTGAAAGCAAACGGTCTTACCGATGAGGAAATCACACAGGCACCTCCTCAGATGGTTGACCAGCAGGCTAACATGAGCTACAGTAGCGAGATGGTTCGCTATCGATACAAAGCCAATTGCGTCGTAACTGTCGTGAGCAAGAACGTAGACCTCGTTCGCAAGATTGTCACCAAGCAAGCTGACCTAATGCGACAAGGCGTCACCATCGTTGGCAATGAATACGACGATGATGGAAACGTGAGCTACGAGTTCACTGGCCTCAACGACATCAAGCCTGAGATGATTGCCGAAGCCACGAAGAACGCTCGCAAGACCGCAGAGCGCTTTGCAGAGGACTCAAACAGCAAGCTCGGTAAGATTCGTACAGCCGACCAAGGTCAGTTCAGCATTGAGAGTCGCGACCAGAACACGCCTTGGCTCAAGAATGTCCGCGTCGTTACGACTGTCGTCTATTACCTGAAAGACTAAATCGGAACAAAGACTAAAGCAAAGGCCTGCAACTTAACTGCAGGCCTTTATTTGTTTAGTTCTCTCACTTAATCAAAACCGCTTTGCCGCCAACAATGTTGATGCCTTTCTGCATCTTGCTCAAGCGCTGACCTTGGAGGTTGTAGCCTGCCATTTCAATGGCTGGGGAATGGGAGCAAAGGTAAAAGAGTGTGCCTTTTGGTATGCAACTCGCCCGAAGGACAAAAAAAAATGACAATGCTACCGAAGAACTTTCCGGAATTTACCGAGCGATTTCCGAGCGATGGTCTAGGAGATTTCCGCCGGAAGCCGTGGTGGGGCATTTTTTTAATGACTAGACTAATGGCTTAACAATGAGCACATTACATTTCCCACCAGTCATTAAGTCATTAAGTCATTAGTCATTAAGAACTTTTCAACCCGACAGAGAAGAAGAAAAGAATACT
>JAFYYO010000148.1 GCA_017557475.1 Bacteroidaceae bacterium | reverse complement strand
GCCTTTTCAGGTGTGTTGCGAGCTGAAGTTCGACGGCCTCAGCATCAGTCTTCACTATGAGGAAGGCCGTTTGGTTCGGGCTGTGACGAGAGGCGATGGCGTTCAAGGGGATGATGTGACTGCGAATGTGCGAACCATTCGAAGCATCCCTCTGCAACTCCCTGCTGGAGCCGATTATCCCAAGCAGTTCGAGATTCGAGGCGAAGTCCTGATGCCTTGGAGCTCTTTCGACCGCCTGAATAAAGAAAGAGAAGAGGCTGGCGAACCGCTCTTTGCAAATCCCAGAAATGCGGCTTCAGGCACTTTGAAGAGCAAGAACAGTAGTACTGTGGCTCAACGGGGTTTGGATGCTTACCTTTATTATTTATTAGGTGAGGGTATTCCTGGCGATGGGCACTATCAGAACCTCGAGGCTGCAGCCAGATGGGGCTTCCAGGTAAGCAAGAATATGAGGCTTGTCGATACTCTCGAAGGTGTGTTCGAGTACATCGATTATTGGGATAAGGAGCGAAAGAACTTGCCTGTTGCGACAGATGGCGTCGTACTGAAAGTCAATTCGTTAGCCCAGCAGAAGAGCTTGGGAATGACGGCCAAGAGCCCTCGATGGGCGATTGCTTACAAGTTCCAAGCAGAGCAAGCAGAGACGACACTTCGGCAAGTGGTCTTTCAGGTTGGAAGGACGGGAGCCGTAACGCCTGTCGCAAACATGGACCCAGTACAATTGGCAGGCACACAAGTTCGAAGAGCGACCCTTCACAATGCCGATGTGATGGCCTCTCTCGACCTTCATGTAGGCGACAGAGTGCTTGTGGAGAAAGGCGGAGAAATCATTCCGAAGATAGTGGGGAAGGCGGACCCCCCAACCCCCTTTAGGGGGAGCAATGAACAATGTTCAATAAAATTTGTAGAATACTGTCCTGTTTGCGGCTCGAAGTTGGTTCGCTATGAAGGTGAAGCGGCACATTATTGTCCGAATGATACTGGTTGTCCGCCCCTCATTCTTGGCAGGATAGAGCACTTCATCAGTCGCAAAGCAATGAATATCAACTCGCTTGGACCTGAGACAGTTGACGACTATTATCGTCAAGGACTCATTCATGATGCTGCCGACCTCTACGAACTTACTGAGGAGCAACTTGCCGATCCTCTTGCCTCAGACAATAAAGGCGTTCGCAAGATTCTCGCCAGCATCGAGGAAAGCAAGCAAGTTCCATTCGAGCGAGTCCTTTATGCAATTGGCATTCGCTTTGTGGGTGAGATTGCAGCAAAGACTTTGGCGCGCTATTATGGGAGCATAGATAAGGTGGCGGAAGCTTCGATGGAAAGCTTGATGCAAATCAACGGAATTGGCGAAGTGATTGCAAATAGCGTCCTTCAGTACTTCTCCAATCCCATCAATCGTGCCTTTGTGGAACGCCTTCGCGGATATGGCTTGCAGATGGAACTTGGCGAGCAACAGAAGCAGGCCCGTTCAGACAAACTCGAAGGGCAGTCAATCGTGATTAGCGGTGTCTTCCAGCATCATAGTCGCGATGAATACAAGGCTCTCATCGAGCAGCATGGCGGCAAGAATGTGGGCAGTATTAGTGCCAAGACGAGTTTCGTCCTTGCAGGCGAGAACATGGGGCCAGCAAAACTCGAAAAGGCAGAGAAACTCGGCATCCGCATCATGAGCGAAGCCGAGTTCCTCGAACTTATAAAAGATTGATTTAGTCCAGGTAGAATGTCTTGAAAGCTTCGATGCAATAGAGGTGGTCGGCCACGGCTGCTGTCTCGCGGCAACTGTGCATGGCAAGGAGAGGATTGCCCATATCGACGCCCTTCACAGGAAGCGAAGATGCAAGAATGTTGCCCAACGTGCTTCCACCTGCCACATCGCTATGATTCACGAAACGCTGGCAAGGCACGCCTGCCTTCTCGCAAATCCCTGCAAATACAGCTGCTGAGACAGCATCGCTGGCATACTTTTGTGCGGCATTGAACTTGATGACTGGTCCGCCTCCAAGCACAGGATGATTCGTCGGGTCGTACTTCTCGCTATAATTGGGATGCCAGGCATGAGCATTATCGGCTGAAACCATGAAGGCTTGCTCGATACTGCGATGGAAGTCTTCTGCTGTGCCGCCTTGAGCTTGTACGATACGCTGC
>JAFYYO010000147.1 GCA_017557475.1 Bacteroidaceae bacterium | reverse complement strand
TCATGCCCGTAGGAAAACGACTCAAAAGGTTAACCTCTTCGAGAAGGTTCAAATCCCTGGTTTCCAGGAAGCTGTGCGTAAGATCAAGCGCTTCATGGAGGACGAGGAGAACCTCAGCAAGTCGTCACAGAAGATATTGAAGTCACTTCAGGAGAAGAGAAAGGAGGAGATTGCATGATTGAGAAAATGAAAAAGCTCACCTTCCTGGTGACTGCGAAGGAATACGACGAGTTCATCGCCGGCCTGCGAGAGCAAGGAGTGGTTCACGTCCAAAAGTTGAAGCAAGGACAAACCAGCCCAGCTCTGCAAAAGGCTCTGGATGAGAGAGTTCGCTATCAACAGGCGATTGACTATCTCAACATTTCGCTGAAGGCGTGGGAAAAGGAAGAGAACGAAGTTCGGCCTTTGGAAGTCTCCCCTTTAGGGGGAGATTTAGAGGGGTCTGGCCGTTTGTTGGAGTTCGTCGAACAACTCAAAGCCGAGGAAGTCTCCATTCGTCATAAGATAGATGAAGCAGAGAAGAATGCTCAGAAACTTGAGCCTTGGGGCAACTTCGACTGGGGAAAGGTGAAGGAACTCCAAGAAAAGTCAGGCTTGCAGGTCTTCTTCTATGCCTGCGCCTCCAAGTCGTTCCAGCAGGAATGGGCTGAGAAGTACTTCGCCACTCCTATCGACGAATACCGCAAACGCACTTACTTCCTGGCCTTCGCAAACGAAGAGCCGGACATCAAGGCTGAGCGTCTTGAACTGCCAAGCGGTTCGCTCGACCAATATATAAAGGAAGCAGCTGAAGCCAAAGCTGCCCTCCAACAGAATCACGACACAACTTGTCAGGTTGCGCGTCAGTATAAAGACGAACTCGTGAAAGGCTTGAAGCAGGCTCAAAGCGAGATTCAACTCCGACAAGTGGAGCTTTCGGACGAGAGTATCGCAGAAGGAGCCGTTCGACTTATGGTGGGTTGGACACTCGAGGAAAAGGCCGACGAACTCGCCAAATGGCTCGACGAGAAGCAAGTTTACTACGAGCTCGAGAATCCGGCTTACGAGGATGATGTGCCCATCAAGATAAAGAACGACGGATACACCAGCCTCTTCGAGCCCATCCTGCGAATGTACTCGCTTCCCAACTATCATGATATCGATCCGAGCCTCTTCTTTGCTCCGTTCTTCATGCTCTTCTTCGGACTCTGTCTGGGAGATGGCGGCTACGGACTTCTCGTCCTGTTTGGCGGCATTTATCTCGCTCTGAAGGGCAGCGACGAAGTGAAAAGTTACGGACGACTCGGCATTTGGCTGGGTTTGGCGACAACCGTCTGTGGTCTTCTGACAGGCACTTTCTTCGGAATCGACCTGTCGAAGCAGGATTGGGCATTCCTTGCTCCAGTCAAGCCCTACTTCCTCAACGATAATGGAGTCGGGCCGCTCTTCGGATATTCGCCAATGATGGTCATCTCTGTCATTATCGGCTTCGTGCAAGTTCTCTTGGGTATGGTGCTCAAAGGCTGTAAAGCGTGGAAGAACTATGGCTTTGGCTACGCCATCGGCACCTTCTCTTGGGTGGTAGCGCTCCTCTCGGCGATTGCCCTCTTCGGCTTGCCTGCTTGCGGAGTGAACCTGCC
>JAFYYO010000146.1 GCA_017557475.1 Bacteroidaceae bacterium | reverse complement strand
GATGTGGAAGGCGCAGGTGGCGGAAAGTTCATTGCGGCTTACATCGTCAGCGACCAGAAGATAGACATCGAAGCACTCAACAACTTCATCCTCGAAGAGAAACCGCCATATATGGTGCCAGCTGTCACGATGCAGATAGATACCATCCCTCTCAATCAAAACCAAAAGGTTAACAAGCGTGCATTGCCCAAGCCCGAGAAGAAGGTAGAGACAGTTGCTGAGGTGAATGCTCCGATGAATGTGCTTGAACAAGAACTGCACGACCTGATTGCCGGCATCGTGAACAACGAGGACTTCGGCATCACGACTGTCCTCGGTTATGCAGGACTCACGTCAATCTCCGCTATCAAACTTGCGGTGCAGATTAACAAGTGTTATGGTGTTACCCTTGATGCGAAGTCGCTCGTCAAGACGGCAACGCTGCAGAGCATAGAGAATGAAATCCTGAGGAACTTGATGCAGCCACATGCAGCCCAATCAATTCAGTCAACCCATTCTATCGACAAGGCTCCCTTGTCCTATGCTCAGACAGGCGTCTATTTCGATTGCTTGAAGAATCCAACTTCGACCGTCTATAACATTCCTTATCTCCTGACTTTGCCTTCTGGAACAGATGCCAAGCAACTGGCAGAAGCAGTCAAGGTTGTTGTGGAAAGTCATCCAGAACTGAGCGTGCACTTCGCAACAGAAGGCAACACAATCATCCAGACCTTGGAGGATAGTATGCCCGTTGAGGTTCCTGTCACTGAGATGACTGATGAGGCTTTGGCGGCATACAAGAACGAGTTCGTGCAGCCCTTCAACTTGCAGAAAGCTCCGCTCTATCGCTTCGAGATTGTCAAGACAGAGAGCAGCGTCCACTTGCTGATGGACATCCATCACCTTGTCTTCGACGGAGGTTCTGCCGACCTCTTCATTCGTCAGATATGCTCAAAGCTTGAAGGTCAAACGATAGAGAAGGAGGGCTACTCTTACCTTGATTTCGTGACAGACCAGCAGGCTGCGGAAGATACTGAGGAGTTCCGCAAGGCTCAGCAGTTCTTTGCAGAGAAGTTGCAGACTTGTGAAGGCGCCAGCGAGATACCTGCCGACCTGAGTCACACAGAGGACGAACAGGGCTTCATTGGCGAGGCTGTGTGTATGCCCGACTTTGCTAAGGCAACGTCTTTCTGCCGCGAGCATGACATCACGCCAGCTCATCTGTTCCTTGCAGCAACGGCTTACGTCGTCTCTCGCTACACAAATAATCGCGAAGTCTATCTTTGTACGGTCAGCAGCGGTCGCAGCAACCTGAAGATTGCTGACACTGTGGGCATGTTTGTCAATACGCTTGCGCTCGGTTTGAACGTTGATGATGTCAGTGTCCGTGACTTCCTGCAGAAGACGAGCGAGACGTTCGACCAGACGCTTCGTCACGAGGATTATCCCTTTGCCCGCATTGCTTCCGACTTCGGCTTCCGTCCTGCCATTGCTTACGCTTACCAGGTAGGCGTCCTGTCGGAATATAAAGCTTATGGCAAGACGATTGGGCAGGAGTTGTTGGAACTCAATGTACCTAAGTTCAAGATAAACATCAAGATTGAGTCAAGAGGTGTGGTCGTGCAGTACGACGACTCGCTATATTCCGACCGACTGGGTAAGGCGTTGGCAGAAAGCATTGTGGCTGTCACAGAGCACATGATGCAGCAGCCAGAAGCACAGGTAAGGAAGCTTTCCATCGTAAGCCAGAATCAGGAAGAAGAACTCAAAGGTCTTCGTCAGACAGCCGTCGGCGAAGCTCCCTTCAAGTTGTTCCACGACTGCATCAGTCACTTTGCACAGACGCAGCCTGAGCACGAGGCGTTGGTTGCCATTGATGCCAAGTTTACCTATAAGGAAATGGATGAAGTGACGAATCGCATTGCGAACGGACTTCGTCAGCGAGGCGTTCAGGAACGAGACAGAGTGGCTTTGCTGCTGCCTCGCACAAGCCGATTGATTCTCTCACTCTTTGGTGTGCTGAAGGCCGGTGCGGCTTATATTCCTTGCGACCCAGAATATCCTGCCGACCGTGTGAAGCTTATCCTCGAGGACAGCGAGGCTCGCTACATCATCACAACTGCCGACCGTCTCGATAGCGTTCCTGCCGACAAGGCCATCGACGTGGAAGAGTTGATGAAGGAAGAATGTTCAATGTTCAATGTTCAATGTTCAATTACTCCAGACGACCTTGCCTATCTCATTTATACCAGTGGTTCGACGGGAAGACCTAAGGGTGTGATGCTGCGTCACGAAGGTATTTGCAACTACCTTTACGGGCATCCAGCGAATGTATTTGCTAATGCTGTGCTGACCGATGCCAAGCGCATCCTGAGCGTTACCACGATATCGTTCGATGCGGCTCTGCAAGACATCGGTATGTGCTACTTCAACGGCAAGACGCTTATCCTTGCGACAGAAGAGCAGGCAAACAACCCGCTCGACCTCGCGAACCTCATCAACGAGCAACAAATCAATATGGTAAGCGGCACACCATCGCGTTGGCAGACTTGGCTCACGAGTGATGATTTCTGCAATGCCATTGCGAAAGTCAACATTTGCCGTGCTGGTGGCGAGAAGTTCTCAGACCAGTTGCTCGGCATGATGCGCAAGGCAACGAAGGCGCGCATCTTCAACTGTTATGGTCCGACTGAGATAACCGTCGCCTCGAACAATGCTGAGCTGACGAATGTAAAGCTTGTTACGGTCGGCAAGCCGCAGTTGAACGTCAAGGAGTTCATCGTGGATGGCGACGGCAACGAGTTGCCTGTTGGTGTTGTAGGCGAGTTGTATATCGGAGGTCGCGGTGTGGCTCGAGGCTACAACAACCTCGACAAGATGACTCGCGAACGCTTTATCGACTATCATGGCGAGCGCATCTATAGGTCGGGTGACTATGCGAAATGGCTGCCAAACGGCAATGTCGTCATACTTGGCCGCACGGACCACCAAATCAAACTGCGTGGCTTGCGTATCGAGTTGGGTGAAATTGAGAATGTCATGCTGAAAGTGGAGGGTATGAAGAAGGTTGTCATCCTCATCCGAAAGCTGAACGACAAGGAACACCTCTGCGCCTACTACACCGCCGAGCGCGAGATTGCGCCCGATGCCTTGAAGGCAGAAATCTCGAAGAGCCTGACACAATACATGGTGCCGACAGCTTATTTGCAACTGAAGGAGATGCCCATGACGCCCAACGGCAAGACGGACGTGAAGGCTTTGCCTGAGCCGCAACTGGCCGTCACCTCTGCCTACGTCGCTCCAGCCAATGAGACCGAGCAGACGTTCTGCAACATCTTTGGCGACATCTTGCAGATGGACAAGGTGGGAGCCACAGATAATTTCTTCGAACTGGGCGGCACAAGCCTCGTCGTGACTCGCGTCATTATTGAGGCAGACAAGGCTGGTCTGCATGTGGCTTACGGCGATGTCTTTGCCAACCCGACGCCTCGACAACTGGCACGGCTGATTACTGGCGAAACCGAAGAAGCCGAAACATCTGGAGAAGCTGATTTCGACTACACCTCCATCGATGCTCTGCTGCAAGGCAACACACTCGATGCTTTCCGCAGTAGCGAGCGTCAGCCGCTTGGCAACGTCTTGCTGACAGGTTCGACAGGCTATCTCGGCATCCACATCCTGCGCGACCTCATCGATTCTGACGCAAAGAACATCTACTGTTTGGTTCGAGCGAAGAGTCAGGAGAAGGCAGAGAGCCGACTTCGCACTTTACTCTTCTACTATTTCGACAATGCCTTCAAGGACCTCTTCGGCAAGCGTCTGCATGTCATTCTCGGCGATGTGACGCAGGACTTCGACACAAGCCTTCAGGTTGATACCGTCTTCAACTGTGCTGCCATCGTTAAGCACTTCAGCGAAGGAACAGAAATAGAGGACGTCAATATCGGTGGTGCTCAGCGATGCGTGGACTTCTGCTTGCAGACAGGAGCACGCCTCGTACACATCTCCACAGCAAGTACGCGCGGACTTTGGGCAGGCACGCCGAAAGACGAAGTCTTTACCGAGCAGCGATTCTTCATGGGTCAGTACCTCGGCAACAAGTACATCTACTCGAAGTTCATGGCTGAGCGACTCATTCTCGATGCAGTTGCCAAGCAAGGCTTGAGTGCAAAGATTATGCGCGTAGGCAACCTCGCAGCCCGAAGCACCGACGGAGAATTCCAGGCGAACTTCTCCACGAACTCGTTCATGGGTCGCATAAAGGTCTATAATATGCTGGGTTGCTGTCCGTACTCGATGCGTAACAAACGCGTCGAGTTCTCGCCCATCAACGAGGTGGCACACGCCATCATCCTCCTCGCCACAAGCCCGAAGGAGTGCGTCGTCTTCCATCCTTACAACATTCACTTCCAGTTCCTCGGCGACGTACTGACCGGCTTGAGTACCGTCGGTGAAGGTATCCGATTCGTTGAGCAGGAAGAGTTTGCAGAGACGATGGAGCAGGCGAAGTCCGATCCGCAGAAGGCAGGGCAGATGTCGTCGCTCTTGGCTTATCAGGACATGGCTCACGGACAGAAGACCACCGATGTGGAGCGCGACAACGACTACACTACGCAGGTTCTCTACCGACTCGGTTTTGCCTGGTCACCCACGTCGTGGGACTATGTAGAACGCATGCTGACGGCCATCGGAGGCTTCGGCTTCTTCGAGTGAAAAATGCCAGCTCGGAAAACATTCCACGTTATGATCGCCAACTAGACACGTTATGATTGCAAACTAGACACGTTATGATTGCAAACTAGGCACGTTATGATTGCAAACTAGGCACGTCTAATTTGCGAATTAGGCATGTCATGTGAAAAGGTACACCAGCAAAAGGGCAAAAACTTGGTAAGATGAACAACACGGAACTGAACAAACAATTCTACAATTACTTGTGGGCATACATCCTTGTTGCCTTGTCGGGATGCTTGGGGAATGTGGTTGACGGCATCATCGTGGGCAACCTCATCAGCGAGGACGGCGTGAGTGCCATCAACCTCTCAAAGCCCATCAATCAGTTCATCTTTACCCTGCATCTCCTCATCAACGCGGGAGCCGGTATGCTGGTGGCTTATGCGTTGGGCAGGAACGACGTTCAGGAGGCCAGACGCTTCTTTACAAGAGCCTTGACGTTTAGTGTTGGGCTGGGCATCTTACTGGCAATCGTGGGAGGTGTCGTCTTCCCAAACCAGACGGCTCGACTGCTTTGCAGCAACGATCAGATACTACCTTTGGCTCGCGACTACATGCAGATCCTGTTGCTTGGCAATCCTGCATTCATCCTGATGTGGGGTCTCTCGACGATGGTCGGCGTGGACGGCAAACCGAAACTAGTCTCGTTGGCAGTCATCGTGGACAATGCCGCGAACCTCTTCCTCGATATCGTCTTCATTAAATGGCTTGGCTGGGGCATCGCAGGCTCGTCTGCCGCAACCGTTGTAGGTCATTTGATTGGCATCGCAATATTGCTGAGCCATTGGCTGAAGAGCAGAAGGCTAACCTTTTCTCCCCTCCTTTTAAGGGAGGGGTCGGGGGTGGGTCTTATCATTAAGCAAGGCGCGCCTTTAGCCATTGCTTCCATAAGTCTGACCTTATTGCTGCTTTCTGCAAACACCATCGTGCTCAACACCTTAGGACGAACCGGCATCTTTGCCTTTGCTGTCTGCATGAACTTGCTTCAGGTCTACAACCTCTTCCTCTCTGGCACCTGCCAAACCTTGCAGTCGCTTGGTGCCATACAAGTCGGAAAGGGCGACATCGAAGGCGTTCAGATGGTAATAAGAAAGGCCTTCCGCTTCATTACGGCAGCGATGATAGTGACCTGTGTCTTCGTTTGGCTTTGGCCGACGGGAATCGTCAAACTGTTTGGAGCGACAGATGCCGCGTTTGTCGATGAAGGCAATCGTGCTCTTCGCATCTTCGCGCTCAGCTTTATGCCGTTCTGCTACATCTATGTCCTGATGATTGTTTACAAGCTCTACCACCATCATCGAATGGCACTCTTCATCTCCTTCGCCCTCTCTCTCACCGTCATTCCCGTGCTTTGGATTGTGGCAAAGACAGCTCCGCAGATGCTTTGGTACAGCTATCTCATCGCCTACCTCATCGAAGCAGCTCTCATCTTCATGCTTCATTGCGCCACTCACGTCAGGTTCAGCCTCAGTACTCCTTAGGAATCTTCCGCTTTGTTAAGCATGACACAATAAAAAACTCCGCGTAAGCAGTGCTTGCGCGGAGTCCTTTTACTAGTCTTTTAGGTTGTTTATTACTTGACCTCCTCAAAGTCGGCGTCCTGAATGTCTGGGCCTTGCTGGTTGTTACCACCAGTATTGCCTGCATTCATATCAGGCCCGGGCTGAGGACCAGCCTGCTGCTGAGCCTGATACAACTTGCCTGCAGCGGTCTGCAATTCGTTCATAGCGGTATCGATAGCTGCGAGGTCTTGAGCCTGATGAGCAGTCTTGAGCTTTGCAACGGCTGCTTCCACTTCGCTCTTGACGTCGGCAGGAATCTTGTCGCCACTTTCCTTCAGCATGTTCTCGGTCTGGAAAATCATCGAGTCAGCCTGGTTGAGCTTATCGACTTTCTCGCGTTCCTTCTTATCGGCTTCTGCATTAGCCTCTGCTTCAGCCTTCATGCGTTCGATTTCTTCCTTAGAGAGACCACTTGATGCAGTAATCGTGATGTGCTGCTCCTTGCCAGTTGCCTTATCCTTTGCGCTAACGTTGAGGATACCGTTGGCGTCGATGTCGAAGGTCACCTCAATCTGAGGAACGCCACGACGGGCAGGTGCGATGCCGTCCAAGTTGAACTGGCCGACGCTCTTGTTCTGGCTTGCCATAGGACGTTCGCCTTGCAGCACGTGGATGGTGACTGCCGTCTGGTTGTCGGCTGCAGTAGAGAAGATTTCGCTCTTCTTGCATGGGATAGTCGAGTTGGCGTCGATGAGTCGCGTCATTACGCCGCCCATTGTCTCGATACCCATAGACAGAGGCGTTACGTCGAGCAGTACGATGTCGCTCTTATCGCCGGCCAGGACTGCACCCTGAATGCTTGCGCCGATAGCCACAACCTCGTCTGGGTTCACACCCTTGCTGGGTTCTTTGCCGAAGAAGTCAGCTACGAGCTTCTGCACAGCAGGAATACGTGTGGAACCGCCCACGAGGATAACCTCGTTGATGTCAGAGTTGCTGAGACCTGCGTCCTGCATAGCCTTCTGGCAAGGAGCCTTACAAGCCTGGATGAGGCTGTCTGCGAGTTGCTCGAACTTAGCACGAGTGAGGCTCTTTACGAGGTGTTTGGGCACACCGCCAACGGCTGTGATGTAAGGCAGGTTGATTTCAGTAGCCGTGCTACTTGAGAGTTCTATCTTTGCCTTCTCAGCTGCTTCCTTCAGTCTCTGCAGAGCCATCGGGTCTTGCTTCAGGTCGATACCCTCCTCAGCCTTGAACTCGCCAGCCAACCAATCGATGATAACCTGGTCGAAGTCATCGCCTCCGAGGTGTGTGTCGCCGTTAGTGGAGAGCACTTCAAACACGCCGCTACCGAACTCGAGGATAGAGATATCGAATGTTCCGCCACCGAGGTCGAAGACGGCAATCTTCATATCCTTGTGAGCTTTATCAACTCCATAAGCCAAAGCCGCTGCGGTAGGCTCATTGACGATACGCTGAACGTTGAGTCCGGCAATCTGTCCTGCTTCCTTTGTAGCCTGACGTTGAGAGTCGGAGAAGTAAGCCGGAACGGTGATGACAGCATCCGTCACTTCCTGTCCGAGGTAGTCTTCTGCGGTCTTCTTCATCTTCTGAAGAATCATCGCACTGATTTCCTGAGGTGTGTATTGACGGCCGTCAATCTCGACACGAGGTGTGTTGTTGTCGCCCTTAACTACTGAATAAGGTACGCGAGCGATTTCCTTCTGCACCTGATCGTAAGTCTCGCCCATGAATCTCTTGATAGAGAAGATGGTCTTTTTCGGGTTTGTGATAGCCTGACGCTTAGCGGGATCGCCCACCTTACGCTCGCCACCATCGACGAATGCCACAACGGAAGGAGTGGTACGCTTGCCTTCGCTGTTAGCGATAACTACGGGCTCGTTGCCCTCAAATACGGATACGCAGCTGTTAGTGGTACCCAAGTCAATTCCAATAATCTTTCCCATAATCGTATTTTGTTTAGTTTATACTCTTGTTTTATGACACATTTGTCTGCTTATATCAATACAAATGCTATGCCAAAACGTGCCATACTGCCAAGAATATGACAAAAACTGACATCAAAAGCCGAGAAAAATGTCAGTCCGAGAGCTGTTATACATTATTT
>JAFYYO010000145.1 GCA_017557475.1 Bacteroidaceae bacterium | reverse complement strand
CACAGACAGAGGCATACTACACCTGCTTCGACATCATGCAGAAATATGGTCTGGGCAAGACGCAAGTACGACGTTTTGCCGAGACTCATGGAGTGAGAATCAAGAAAGCCAAAGGCGGCAGGGCTAACCTCTACCTAAAGGCAGACTGGGAAGCAGCCCGAAAGAAAGCCGAGAAAACAAGTGCCAGCACCAAGGCAAAAAGGTCATGATATTACTAATGTTGGTACTACTTGCTGCGATGGTTAGAACCAATCCTGTAATCCGAGGCTCGAAACAGCTGGTTTTAAACCGTTGTACCCCGATTGTAGCTTTGCAGCCCGTAACTTTGCATAGCCAATCGGAAAAAGATGTACCTCTCCTTTGGAAGTGTCTTGAAACCAATGGCAAGAATGAATGCAAGTGAATCATTGACCCAATTCCGAGTATGGTTTTCGCTGCAATTTCATACTCAAATGCAAAGTCTGGTTAAATATGATGCATTGAGAGCCAACATTTTAGGCTCGACCCAAACAAAGGGCGTACCTTTGCAGACGCTTGAAGTCCAGACCGCCCAAGAAGGGTAAGGCAGGACAACCGAAAATAGACAAATATAATACAATATAAAATAGCAGATATGACGAATTTATGTACCAAGGTCACAGTACGGAAGCGACCCATCAAGAACGGGCAGACATCGCTCTATCTCGATTTCTACCCACCTATCCGTAACCCGAAGACAGGCAGACTGTCTCGCCGTGAGTATCTGGGATTCTACATCTATACCAATCCCACGGAGAAGTTTCAGCAGGAGTATAACCGCAGTATGCTCCAGAAGGCGGAACTTGTCAAGTGCCGCCGTACCGAGTCCATCATCAATGAGGAGTTTGGTTTCCTCGACCGCTCCAAGGGTCAGGAGAGCTTTCTTGACTACTTCAAGATGCGCATGAACGAATCCACCAACAAAGCCAACTGGAAGGCTGCCTACAAGCATTTCGAGAACTATGCCGGTGGAGAGTGCCGTTTCTGCGACCTCTCGGTGGCTTATTGCCAGAAGTTCCTTGACTACATGCTGTCGGACAAGTGCAAGCACAACGACAAGCTGATGATGAGCACGACCGCCAACAACCATTTCGTCAAGCTGAAAGCCGCCCTACGCATGGCATACGAGGACGGACATATCAAAGAGAACATAGCCAAGAAACTTGTCAAGGCGAAGGGACACGGCAACAAACGTCAGTACCTGACCAAGGAGGAACTGTTTGCGCTGTCGAAGGCAGAGTGCAAGAGTGACGTGCTGCGTCGTGCCGGACTGTTCTCCTGCCTGACAGGACTGCGCCTGTCAGACTGCATCCTGCTCCAGTGGGATGACATCAAGAAGTCAAGCGATGGCGGCTGGGTACTCGACATCACAACCAAGAAGACAAAGACCGATGCCATCCTACCTATCAGCGATGAAGCACTTGCCCTGTGTGGTGAGCGTGGCGAGGGTCAAGTGTTCAAGAAGCTGACACCAAACCTCGTCGCCGCCTACCTCAAAGACTGGATAGAGGCAGCTGGAATCACCAAGCATATCACTTTCCACTGTTTCCGTCACACCTTCGCCACGTTGCAACTGGCAGGAGGCACGGACATCTACACCGTGAGCAAGCTGCTTACCCACAGCAACCTTGCCACAACTCAGGTGTATGCGGAGGTGGTCAGTGAACTGAAACGTGACGCATCCGAGCGCATTTCATTGAAGGACGATGCCAAGGAAAATGCCACTTCAGAAGAAGTAAAGAACGAAGAAACACTTGCTCATTGATATTATTGACGTTAAATGTAAAAATCAAATTCACATGGATAACGAAACTAATAATCTCTCGTTCGACCAGCTGCCCAAGGCAGTCGGCGAACTGCTGACCAAGGTGGACTATGTGATTAGCCGCCTTGACGAGAAGAAGGATGCCGACGGTGCATCCCCAACCCAGGATGATGACCAGATGATGACGATGGAAGAAGCCTGTCAGTTCATT
>JAFYYO010000144.1 GCA_017557475.1 Bacteroidaceae bacterium | reverse complement strand
GGAAGTAAGAACTTTTTCATAACATCTATATAAAAGGTTAATAATTATCGCCACAAAGTTAGCAGTTTTTTCGATACGCACAAAGAAATGGGCGAATTATTTTGTTTTGTCCCTCAAAATGACAGGGATAGAAGGCACCTTAGGCACAGTATCCCGATAGTACACCTGTGGAGGTACTCCAGTACCAACGTGGAGGTACTCGAGTACATCCGTGTGAGGATTGGAGTACTGGCGTGCCAGGACTGGCCACGAAACAGGGGAAGTTGGGAGAAAGCCTGTGGAAAACTCCCCGCCCCTTTAGGGGAGGAGAGCAAACATCCTACGCCTAATTTACAAATTAAGCGTGCTTAGTCTTCGAACTAGGCACGCTTAGTTTTATGAGTAGCTGTGTTAAGTCTTCGAATCAGGCTTTAGCAGAGGGCTTGGGTGTCGAGGGCAATCATCAGTTCCTCGTCAGTTGGGATGCAGCAAACAATCACTTTGCTATCGTCTGCGCTGAGGATAGCTTCCGTAGCTCGGCAGCTACGATTCTTCGTGACATCCATCTTGACGCCCATATACTCGAGTCCGTTTGTTGCTCCTTCGCGGACTTCCCACTGGTTCTCGCCAGCTCCGCCAGTAAAGAGGATGACGTCCACGCCTCCCATAGCTGCGGCATAAGCACCGATGTACTTCTTGATGCGATAGGTGTACATCTCCTTCGCCAGACGAGCCTTATCGTTTCCTGCTGCAATACCTGCAAGAATGTCGCGGAAGTCGCTGCTTCCTTCGCTCACTCCGGCAAGTCCCGACTTCTTGTTCAGCAGGTCGGAAATGCCTTTGGTATCGAGGTTGAACTTGTCCATCAAGTAGGTAACTGCCCCGGCATCTATGTCGCCAGTACGAGTTCCCATCATCAAACCTTCCAGAGGAGTGAGTCCCATCGAGGTATCTACGCACTTTCCGTACTTCACGGCAGCAATCGAAGCACCATTACCGATGTGGCAAGTGATGATTCGCTTCTCCTCAGGTTTGCATCCGAGGAACTCGCAAACACGCTGACTCACATAGCGATGGCTCGTCCCATGGAAGCCATAACGACGCACGCCATACTCCTTGTAAAGATTGTAAGGGAGTGCATACATATAGGCGTAATCGGGCATCGTCTGGTGGAAAGCGGTATCGAAGACGCCAACCTGTGGAATGTTGGGCAGAAGAGCACTAACTGCATTCACGCCCTTGATGTTGGCAGGATTGTGAAGGGGAGCGAGGTCGTTGCAAGCTGCAAATGCCTCCATCACTTCAGGCGTGAGGCGAACGGACTTGTTGAACTTCTCTCCGCCGTGCACCATTCTGTGACCTACGGCATCCAGTTCGTCGAGGCTCTTCAGCACGGCATATTCGCCTGTTGTCAGCACCTCGAAGATATACTGCACACCTGCAGTATGCTCCTTGATGGGATGCTCCCACTTGTGTTTTTCACCATTGAGCTTGACGGTTATAAACGAGTCGGGCAGACCAATCTTCTCAATGCCGCCACTTGTGATGACGGACTGGTCGTCCATGTTGTAAAGCGCATATTTAATCGAACTGCTCCCGCAATTCAAAACTAATATTTTCATTTTAACTATGAACTATGAATTATGAACTGTGAATTCACTTTGCATCCATTGCTTGGCAGGCTGTAATCGCTACCATCTTATAAATATCATCTACTGAGCATCCGCGGCTGAGGTCGTTGACGGGACGAGCGATACCTTGCAGGATGGGGCCGATGGCTTCTGCTCCAGCAAGGCGCTGAACGAGCTTATAAGCAATATTTCCAACCTCGAGGCAAGGAACAACAAGCACATTTGCTTTGCCT
>JAFYYO010000143.1 GCA_017557475.1 Bacteroidaceae bacterium | reverse complement strand
TTCGCAGTAACAGGTTTCGTAGGTAAGGATGCAGAAATCCGTCAGTTCACAACCGCTTCAGTAGCACGTTTCTCACTGGCTATCGGCCGTAACGAGAAGAACGGCGAGGAGAACAGTCGCGTATCGGCTTTCATCAATGTGGAAGCATGGCGTAAGAACGAGAACGCCGAGTCATTCGACAAGCTCACCAAGGGTGCAATGCTCACCGTGGAGGGTTACTTCAAGCCCGAAGAGTGGAGCGATCAGGAAGGTGTCAAGCACAACCGCGTGTTGCTCGTAGCCACCAAGTTCTATGAGACTCCTGATAAGGAGGAAGCTCCAAAAGAGGAGGAAAAGAAATCTAAGAAGAAGGCCAAGTGAGCCTTCTTCTTCCTCTCTGAGGAAAGTTTCCAAATGAAGGGAAAAGAAAACTCGAAGATTATTCACCAACAAACATTTCATAGTTATGATTTACACTCACACTATCGGTCGTATCGGCAAGGACTGTAAGACCATCACAGGCGCACACGGAACATTCATCGCAGTGGATATGGCTGTAGATGACTACTCCAAAGGTCAGAACATCACTACTTGGGTAAGAGTACGCAGCAGCAGGGAGAACCACATCCGTTTGGCTGAATACCTCACCAAGGGAAGGCTCATTCTCGTGGAGGGAACAATCTCTACATCGCAATGGCAAGACCGCCAAGGCGAGAGCCACACTCAAATCTCTATCAATGCAGACAGCATCGCTTTCGTGAACGCTGGGAAGAAAGACGAGCAGGACGCAGACCCGAAGAAGGCTTCCAAGAAAGGAGCAAAGGCTAAGAACACGCCACAGCCACCGCAGGATGCTCCAGAGCCAGACGAGAAAGATTTACCATTCTAACCATCATAATAACGTCATTATGAAATGGCATATAGTCTATGCTAAGTTCGACGGATGCAAGGGTTTCAAGGCTTTTGATGTCAATGAGGGCAGACAAGTTGGCAATCTCATCTATGCCTCACTTGTTGAGAATACAGAAGATACCAGGACTAAGCTTCAGAAACTGGCAGACTTGAACAAGGAGTGCCACCTTATTCTCCAGTTGAGGAGAAAGGGAAAGGTGAAATTTCAAACAACATAGCAAGGTAACGGGCAGACCAACCATCTGCCCACATTATTTCGTCCTGCTGTAAACGGCAGGACAGTTCCTGTTTCTATTCAGCAAGCTGCCCAAGAAAGAGTGCTTCATCGGTGAGACTGAGTTTCACTGACCAAGCACACATTCTTTGGGATATGACCATCACGGAACGACTTGCTGTCATCTGCCAAGGATGATCGCAGTAGCGCACATGCTCGTCATCTGCCAGCGAGTCCATCCGTATGAAAGCATTATACAGTTTCACTCTTGACAGAGTAATTACAGCTTCGCCCCACACCATGAAGTCACGTTCAGACACATCAGCAGAGACTTTATTTTCTGTCAGCAGAGCATGACCCGAAAGTAAAGACACAGCCGATGGGCATTGGCAATCACGAACAGATAGGCCAGCCCTCTTCAAACAGGGTCGGTGAGATCGCAGTGCGAAACCTCACTGAC
>JAFYYO010000142.1 GCA_017557475.1 Bacteroidaceae bacterium | reverse complement strand
CTTCCAGCCAAAAGCGATGAAACCCGAGCATTTGGCAGCCGCTCAGGAGATGGCCAAGAAGGTGACATCCGCGCTTACCGGTTCCGGCATCTGGGGCGTGGAATTCTTCGTAAGTGAGAAACGCGGTGTCATCTTCAGCGAGCTTAGTCCTCGTCCACACGATACTGGAATGGTTACTCTTGCAGGTACCCAGAACCTTAGCGAGTTTGAACTGCATGCTAGGGCTGTCCTTTCGCTTCCCATTCCTGGGATAGAGCTTTATCGTCAAGGGGCTTCGGCAGTCATTCTTTCGCCTGTTGAGACGGACAATCCACAGTATGAAGGCATCGAAAAAGTGTGTGAAGCTCCTAAAACCGACCTTCGTATCTTCGGAAAACCTGTAGCTCATGTTGGGCGAAGAATGGGTGTTGTGGTTTGTTGGGATGAGTTCGAAGCCTCTCAGGATGCACTTCGCGACAAATGTAAAACGTTAGCCGGATGCGTTAAAGTAAGCTAAGATGAGCGACGGGAACTTTAATCGGGCTTTGCTTCCATCCACTCCTTATCGAAGTGGCGTAAAGATGGGGCAACAACAAGCTAAGAAAAAGTCAATCGAGGCTTTGAAGATTGCTTTGGAAAAGGCGGAACCTTCTCTATCCGAAGAGCAAAAAAAGGCTATTACGGCAAGTTTTCAGGAGGAATTAAGGATTCATCCTTAGCTTTCGTAGCAGTTCTTTGTTGATGGTATTAATGCGCTTCTGACCTTTCTTGAAGTCCGCTTTCAGGTCAGCACCAAAGGTTGAAATCTCCTCATTCACACCATGATAGAAGTCCGCGAAGGTTCGGAGTAGGGGAGGAAGGTAGGGTTGTTCCTTCGTGTTCACAACCATTTTGATTCCTTTCGGCACCAATCTTACATCCAAATCCTCTCCAGCATCCTTCGGGTCGCCGTCGAAGTGAATCACTCCAGGTGCACTTCTCTTGATATGCAACTGTTTACATTTGAAAGAATGGATGCGACTGTTTGTCGTTATCGTCTTGTTAAAGAGCTGGATAGCCATTTGAGGCGCCTCGAGTACGGTAAAAGGTTCAATCAACGTGACGTCCATCAAGCCGTCGCTCATGCTGGCATGTGGCGCGATGTAGACGTTGTTTCCGTATTGACTGGCATTTGCGCAGGCAATAAGAAAAGCCTTATAGACCTGACGCTCCCCGTCAATCGTAATCTCGTAGGTGTCGGGTTTGTACTTCAAGCCCTCTTTAAGTGTGTTCTCAATGTAGGTGAGTAAGCCTCGACGATTGCTTTTGGCAAAGCGGTCGCTTATGAATGCGTCGAAACCAACCCCGCAAGTGCAAAAGAAAGGCTGCTGGTTGATGATACCGTAATCGAGGCTTTCAATGTGACAATCCGCAAGTACTTGCAAAGCGCCATCAGGATTCATGGGAATATAGAGATGTCGGGCAAGACCGTTTCCGCTGCCGCAAGGAATGATGCCGAGAGCTGTTTCGGAATGGATAAGACTTCTTGCCACTTCGTTGACAGTACCATCTCCGCCTACAGCTACAACGATGTCGGCACCCTCCTCTGTAGCTTTTCCAACGAACTCCGCGGCATGACCTTTGTGCTCGGTCTTGCAAATCGTCCACTCAAAGCGCTGGCTGTCCAGATACTTCGGGATGAGGTCGATGATATGACTCTTATCCGAAGTACCCGAAATGGGGTTCACGATGAATACTATCTTAGTCTTTTTCTCCATATTTCGTGCTGCAAAGGTATGAAAAATAGTTCAATTCTCATACCATAATATATTAAATAGACCAACAAGGCGAAAAAATATGAAATATGGAACATTTATTATGAACTTTTTTTGTACCTTTGCACACGAATTTAACCCTTTCATGGGTAAGGTAAAAGAAACATATGGGATTACTTCAAGACAGATGCGCTAAGTACACACTCCCTCAGGAGTTCATGGCGCAAGGCATATATCCTTACTTCCGCGAGATAGAAGGCAAGCAAGGAACCGAGGTCATTATGGAAGGCAAACGAGTGCTGATGTTTGGCTCGAATGCATATACAGGTTTAACAGGCGACCAGCGCGTTATTGATGCAGGTTGTGCAGCGATGCAGAAATACGGCAGCGGTTGCGCAGGAAGCCGTTTCCTCAATGGCACGCTCGACATCCATGTGCAGCTCGAGAAAGAGCTTGCAGAGTTTGTTGGCAAGGACGAAGCACTCTGCTTTGCAACTGGTTTCACTGTTAATAGCGGTGTCATCAGCCAGATAGTTGACCGAAACGACTACGTTATCTGTGATGACCGCGATCACGCAAGCATCGTAGATGGCCGACGTCTCAGCTTTGCAACGCAGCTCAAGTACAAGCACAACGACATGGAGGACCTTGAAAAGCAACTCCAAAAGTGCGATCCTGACCGCGTGAAACTCATTGTTGTGGACGGCGTCTTCAGCATGGAAGGCGACCTCTGCAAGCTTCCTGAAATCGTTGAGCTAAAGAAGAAATACAATGCCGCCATCATGGTGGACGAGGCTCACGGCATCGGTGTCTTCGGCAAGCAGGGTAGAGGCGTCTGCAACCACTTTGGCCTGACCAAAGATGTTGACCTTATCATGGGCACATTCTCAAAGAGTTTGGCTTCCATCGGTGGCTTCATCGCAGCAGATAGCAGCGTTATCAACTGGCTTCGCCACACAGCCCGTACCTACATCTTCAGCGCAAGTTGTACGCCAGCGGCAACGGCAGCGGCTCGCGAAGCACTTCACATCATCCAACAAGAGCCGGAGCGACTGGAAGCTCTTTGGAGTGTAACGAACTACGCACTTAAGCGTTTCCGCGAGGAAGGCTTCGAGATTGGCGACACGGAAAGTCCCATCATTCCTCTCTATGTTCGCGACACCGACAAGACCTTCATGGCAGTAGCCAAGGCTTTCAACGAAGGTGTGTTCATCAATCCTGTAATTCCGCCAGCTTGTGCCCCGCAAGACACGCTTGTTCGCTACGCGCTTATGGCGACTCACACACGTGAACAGGTTGATGAATCCGTGATAAAACTGAAGAAAGTCTTCAAAGAATTGGGGATTCTTTAAGCGGACGCAATTCGAATCCCTTTTTGTGGCAATGCATCTACAGCCATGGATGTATTGCCTTTTTTATGCCTATTCGTAAAACTACCCCAGTCTAGTTTGTCAATTAGACGTGCTTTGTTGCCAATCATAACGTGTTATGTTCGCAATCATAACGTGTTATGTTTGCAAATTAGGCGTGTTATGTTGGGCAACAACACTGGGGTTACCATTCATCGACCTTTTGCTCTTGACGGAAAGCATCAAGTTGCGTCTGCAAACGAGTCAAGTGTTTTGCATACTTCTTCTCTGAAATGACGTTCTGAAGCTCATTTGGATCTTTCTTCAAATCAAAGAGTTCATCGTAAGAACCCTTAGGTCCGTAGAAGTGAATGAGCTTGTATCTTCCGTCGCTCACGCCATCATGTCGCATGACATTGTGTTCCGCAGGACAATCATAATAATGATAGTAAAGGTACTTTCGCCAGTTCTTCGGTGCCTTGCCGCCTTTCGACATGATAGGTAGCAACGAGGTTCCAACCATTTGCTGGGGCTTTTCGGCATCTGCAATATCGAGGAAAGTTGGGGCAAAGTCGATGTTCTGAACGAGTGCATCACTCTTCTGGCCACCTTTCATGCCTGGTGCACAGACGAGTAGGGGCGTGCGGAACGACTCCTCATACATAAAGCGTTTGTCGAACCAGCCGTGCTCTCCCATATAGAAACCCTGGTCGCTCGTATAGACAACCATCGTGTTGTCCATCAAGTTGTTAGCCTCCAAGTAGTCAAGTAACCGTCCAACTTGCTCATCGATACTATGGATGACACGCATATAATCACGGATATACCGCTGATATTTCCATTGAAGAAGGGCATCGCCAGTAAGGTGTTGTGCCAGCATCGCCTCGTTTCGAGGGTTATAGACGGATTCCCATTTCTCCCTTTGTTCTGGCGACATTCGAGAGAGCTGGTGGCGAAATCCATCGCCATTACGTTCGTTAGTGTAACCCATGCCTGGCTTTATCTGCGTCACCTTAAGGTCGTAACACATTTCCATGTCTTTCTCGATGCTCATCTGCTGCTCCTTAGCGGCACGACCTCTCGTGGAATAATCATCGCGGAAGGTCTCTGGAAGCGGGAACTCAACTTCCTCATAGAGGTCGAGCATATCGAGTGGCGGCATCCAATTCCTGTGAGGAGCCTTGTGATGAACGAAGAGTGCGAATGGCTTTGACTTGTCGCGGGTTTCAAGGAACTGTATTGCATGGTCCGTGATAAGGTTAGTCGCATAGCCTTTCTCCACAACATACTTGCCATCAGTCTCTTTCGAACGGAACCTCGGATCGTAATAATCGCCCTGACCAGGAACGATATGATAGTCATCGAAGCCTTTCGGCTCGCAAAGCATATGCCATTTTCCTATCATACTTGTCTGGTAACCAGCCTTTTGCAGATATTCGCTTACGAATGGTGCATTCTCATCAATCGGGCAATCAAGCGTTCTTTGACCACTCTGATGACTGTACATTCCAGTCATCAAACAAGCACGACTTGGTGTGCTCAGCGAGTTCTCTACGTAAGCACGACGAAAGAGCATTCCTCGCTCTGCAAGGCGATCGAGATTGGGAGTTGGCGCTTGCTTGCTAAGATGATGACCATAAGCACTTATCGCTTGATAGGAATGGTCGTCACTCATGATGTAAACGATGTTCCAACGCTGTGCTTGGGCAGCACTGAAAGCACAACTGCCAAGCAGGAAAAGAGGGAGTCTGTTCATGATATCATACGTT
>JAFYYO010000141.1 GCA_017557475.1 Bacteroidaceae bacterium | reverse complement strand
TTGATGCGAACCTCTCCGCGAATGATGTCATCCACAATCACATCCCTTCCAGGCTCGATGAGGAAGCGAACCACATACTGCTTGCCCTCAGCGATGAGTTTCTCGACCTCTTCTTTGCTCAAGGTTAAGGAGTTGCGCATCTGAAGACGTGTGCTTGCATCGTACTGGAAGTTCTCTATTTCAGCGCGTTTGGCATCGAGTTCCTCAGGCGTATCGAAGGCGATGTAGGCCTTTCCGTTGTCGAGAAGCTGCTGAACGTACTTCTTATAGATGTCGCGACGCTCGCTTTGGCGATAAGGTCCATGATTGCCTCCGAAGCTCACACCTTCGTCGAACTTGATGCCGAGCCAACGGAACGACTCGATGATATACTCCTCGGCACCGGGTACGAAACGCGTGGAGTCGGTGTCTTCGATGCGGAAAATCAAATCGCCGCCATTTTGCTTGGCGAAGAGGTAGTTGTAGAGCGCGGTACGAACACCGCCAATATGAAGCGGGCCAGTTGGGCTTGGAGCGAAACGAACGCGCACTTTTCTGTCTGTCTGTGTCATATTTTCTCAAATTTTGTGCAAAAGTACGAAAAAGTTTTGGATTAGAGATTAGAGATTAGGGATAATTTCATATCTTTGCGTCAAACTATAGTGAAATGAGCCGTTACAATCATAAGCACAGGTTAAGCGTGAAGGCTTATCTTTATCGCATACTTTTCTCCATAGCTGCGATTGCCATTCTGGTCGCATTCATGCCGCATGGAAAATCGTCGGCCTACCATTATCGGCTGGGCGAACCGTGGGACGAGGATGCTTTCATTGCGCAGGACAGCTTCCCAATCCTCAAGTCGCCCGAGCAAATTGCACGAGAGCAGGACAGTCTCAAACAATACTACGAGCCTTATTTCCAGCAAGATGTCGATATCTTGGAGAAGCAACTGGCAGCTCTTCGGCAAGACTTCTCGTCGCTTCCCATGCAAGGCACACCCTATTACTTTCAGCCGCATCTCAGGGACAAGCTGCATCACATCTATTCCATTGGCATTCTCTCGGGAGAGGAACGTGCTCGTATCGAGAAAGAAAACCCTCAAACGGTTCGCGTCTATCACGATAACGAATCGACTGCGCGCGCTTTCTCTCAGCTCTTTACAGAGAAGACGGCCTACGAATATCTCGTCAAGGAAGAGGATAGCGTTCGCTATAACCACAGCCTTTTGCACGGGCTCGACCTCATGAAATATGTCCAGACGAACCTCATTTATGATGCCGAGAAGAGTGCTCAGCAGAAACAGGAAGTCGATGGACGGCTCGTTCGGACCAGAGGCGTAGTGCTGATGGGACAGAAAGTCGTGGATCGTGGTCAGATTGTCGACAACGAAGTGGTGAGCATCATGCGCTCTTGGGAGCAACACCAAAGAGAGCATACCCTCACGGCCAAAGAGCGCTTGTCTCGCTTCGGTGGTCGCATCGTATACATAGCCATCTTGGTCGTGCTTCTGCTCCTTTATTTCCAGCAGTTCCGAAGCGATTATCTCGACAGTCTTCGCACCGTTTTGCTCGTGATGACCTTCTTCCTCATCTTCCCCATCATTACCTATACTATCATGTCTCACATGTGGGCGAGCGTCTATCTGGTGCCTTATTGCGTACTGCCGATTGTGCTTCGCATCTTCCTCGACTCCAGAACGGCTTTCGTGACGCACGTCATCACCATACTCGCTTCGTCTATTGTCCTGACACAACCCTTCCCGTTCATTGT
Organism: Bacteroidaceae bacterium; assembly: GCA_017557475.1. The sequence continues at coordinate 2,782 of JAFYYO010000141.1, read as the reverse complement.
GACGCAAATCGTGGCAGGACTCGTGGCCATCTATTCCCTTCGTGAACTCTCCCAGCGATACGAGCTTTTCCGAGCAGCCGTGCTGGTCACATTGGCTACTTTGCTGACCTATTTCTGCCTAGAGTTCGTGCGTGGAACAGCCGATATGCAGGGCATTAGTCGCTGGCCTTATATCTATCTCACCGTAGCAGGCGTGCTCTCTATGCTCGTCTATCTCTTGCTCATTCCTCTGGAACGCATCTTTGGCTTCACGAGTATTGTGACGCTTGTCGAGCTTCAGAACGTCAACAACCCACTCCTGCGACGCCTTTCCGAAGAAGCCAACGGCACCTTCAACCACAGCTTGCAAGTCGCCAATCTCGCAGCCGAAGTGGCCAATCGCGTAGGAGCTAAAGCACAACTCGTTCGAACAGGCGCACTCTATCACGACATAGGCAAGCTCGAGAACGCCGTCTTCTTCACCGAGAACCAAAAAGGGCAGAACCCGCACGACGGGATGCCTTTCGAGCGTAGCGCACAAATCATCATCCAGCATGTAGAGAACGGACTCCGACTCGCCGACAAGTACAAGCTCCCAGCCGTCGTGAAAGACTTCATCGCCACGCATCATGGCCGTAGCCTCACCAAATATTTCTATGTAAAGGCTCAAGAAGCCTCCCCTTTAAGGGGAGGTTTGGAGGGGTCCTCTTTCCGCTATCCTGGTCCCAAGCCACAGACCTTGGAGCAAGCCATATTGATGATGGCCGATGCCGTGGAAGCAGCATCGAGGAGCATGACCGAATACACCGAAGAAAGTATCTCAGCGATGGTCGAGAAGATAGTAGGCGCTCAGGTAGCCGACGGCAGTTTCGACGAATGTGCCATTACTTTCCGCGAGATAGCCGAAGCTAAGGAAGTCCTTTGTGCTCGACTTCGTACCGTCTATCACACCAGAATTCAATATCCCGAAGGATAGTTATTCGCTCTTGGGCTTCTTGTTCATGCGCCAAGTCACGTGGAAGAGGCCGTAGGAGGGGATGACGTTGTAGAAGGTCTCGCTTCGGCCTTGCGCGTCTATTGAATGGCGAACATTCGAGAGTTGTCCGAGCAAATCGAAGCCGTCGAGCTGGAGCAACAGGTTGCCGTGCATGAGACGCTTTGTGAGACGAGCATTCCAAACTAATTCGTTGGTGTTCATCGTGTTGTCGATGTAGCCTCTTCGCGAGTACATCGTCAAGTCTGTTGCGAGTTGGAAGTTCCAAGGCAACTCGATTTGTCCGCTTACACCATAGTCGAAGTCAAAGACATTGATTTTCTGGAAGTCCACTCTTGCGCTGGTTGAGTGCTGGTAGTGAAGGTCTCCTTTTGCTGTGAAATCGAGTTTATCGGTCGGTTTCCAGTTTAGTGAAAGCTCGTCGTCGAGGTTGTTCGAAGCCACGACGCTACGGGTCAGGTTCATCAAATCGACGCTATGGTTGTAGCGATGCGTAAAGTTCTGTTTCAGTCGGAAACGCTCTTTGTGGTCGAGCGGAAAATCCACTCCGGCGTAAATGCGCGTGTTCCAGTTTCCATCGATGTTCTGAGGCGTTCTTGTCCTTACGCCCGTTGTCAAGTCATAGAGCGTGGCTGTGGCGACGGCATTTCGCGTGGCTTCGAAATCGAGCGCGCCATGGACAAGCACTCTTCGCAGCTTCTCGCGATAGCTTCCATGAATGTTGTGGTTTCGTGAAGGTCGAAGATTGGGATTGCCGAGCTGTATGTTGAGCGGATCGCTATCGGTTCGGATATTGAGCAAGCTAATCATGGTCGGTTGCGAGACGCGAGTGCTATATTCGGCATTGATGTTGCGGTCGGTTTTTCTATGGCTGTGGTAGAAACCTATGTTTACTGCGAGGCTCGTTTTGCGGCGAGTCATCGTGGTATCGACCTGCGAACCCTGCCAATAGTCGAGCGTTTCGTGGCGTATTGGCAATATGATTCCGGCGTGCAGATAGTTTGACGTCTGTGTGGAGTCGTTATAGTGACTGAATTGATAACTTATTTCCGGCTCGTTGATAATGGTCTTATTGTGCGAGATCTTGCTGTTATCGGCATCGAGCGTTCGCAGCATATCCTGTGTGGAAGGTAGCGTGCCGAGAGGATGACGCTCTGTATCCTTCCACTCTTCAATCTGGTTCAAGAGGTACAGGCTCCTGTTGCTTTCCTCGTTATTGTAGGAGAATCTGTTCTCGATTTCAATGCCGTGATTGTGTTTTTGGTCGAGTGCGAAAGTAATGCTTGGCGAAATGCTGGCATTGTGAGTGCGGTCGATGTTGGGACGATAACGATTCCTGAAGTCCGATTCCGCTGCCGTCTTCGGATAGTCCAGCAAGTAATGCTCGAAAGCGTCCTCGTATCTGTCGCTGAATCTGTAAGTGTAGGAGAGGTCGAAACCGATGAAATCGTTGTGGGCAGGACCTGTATAGAGGAAGCCCCAATTCTGCAAGCTGTAGTGACGACCAACGCCGTGCCTTCGCGAAATGGTGCGGTTCAGGGCATATCGGCGCAGCAGCTCTCCCGAATTTGGCGTCATCAAGCTATCCATCCAAGCCTTTCCCCAACCAGCCGAAACATCCTCTGCAAGCGTCGCACTCGCGGAGTTCGAGAAGTTCGACCAATGCAAATATTCCAGCGAAGAACTGTGGTCGTAGTACAACTGCTTGAGCCCTCCCCAAAGTGCTCCTTGCTTTTGCAGACGGAGAGCCTGATTCGTACTGATTCTTAGGTCGTAGCTCCGGCGCGTAAAGAACGAACGTCCGAAAGT
>JAFYYO010000140.1 GCA_017557475.1 Bacteroidaceae bacterium | reverse complement strand
TACTGGTCGCGTTCGCGCTGTGCTGATGATAGATATTGGTTTGCAGGCCGCTTGTACTTCACATTCAGTATAGGAACAAGCGACATCTGGCGTTTTTATTCTCAAAGCGTCCGTCCAGTTCGGAAGTAATAGCATATAACATATAAGAAGAGGTGGCAGGATTGTTTTAACGCAACTCTGCCACCTTTTTGTTTATTTAATATGATTAGTTCTGCAATCTGATGATGCGGATACCCGTTTGGCTGGGATGCTTCTGCATGTATTCGTAGAGCGTCATGGGTTCGAGGACGACTTTCTTGTGGATGCTGCTGGCATTGAGGAGATGAAGCTTGCCGTCTTTGCCCCAAACTGCGAAGCCTACATGGCTGATGTCGAGGCCTTTCTTGTTGGTCGTGATGGCGATGATGTCGCCGTCCTTGATGTGACCAAGCACTTTCTTGCAGTCCCCTACTCTTTCCTTCGGAACATATTGAATGGTGGCTCCTGAAGCGCGTTTCTCCATCTCGGCTATGAGTTTGCGCTCGTTCATATCGACCTTCAGCAAGGGATATGAATCGGGATGGTCGCTCATGTAGGTCAGGCTGAGCTTCATGGGAACGGAGATGCTGGTTGGCGGCACAATTTCCTTGACCAGACCGAGCCTTGTGCCCGACTGAATCCACTGGCTGAAGTAGTGATTGCGACTCTTGTAGCCGTCGATTTTGCCATTATCGTAACGCAACTTTTGGAGCCAAGATAGATAGTCCTTCCAGCTCTTACTGCCGTGACTTGTAGTGAGGGCAAGAGCACAACAGTTCTCGACCAAAGTGGTGCAGTCGAGGCTCTGCAGGTTGATGGCCAAATGCTCTGCCTTGTCCTTAATCTCCAGCGTGTGAGCCACATAGGGCTGGTTCATGAGTTGATTGGCATAGAAAATAGTCAAAGCCTCTTGCCCCTTGCTCTTTGCCCCCAACTCCAAGAGTTCGACCACTCGGAGGCTATCTTCTTTGGTGTATGAAACTGGGCTTTGTGCTGAACAGACAACGGACAACAGACTTCCGCACATTAAAAGTGCGCCTTGGTGCAAAAGCATCCGAGAACTGACAACGGATAACAAGATTCTCATTTCTTAATATCTTTTTTTCTTATTCTTCCTCTGGAATCTTCAGCAAGGCCGTTACTGCGAAGGTGACGAGGCAAAAGCCCATGACTGCGATGAAGAACTGCTGATAGCCCATCAGGTCGGACAGCCAACCGCTCACCATGCCTGGCAGCATCACGCCTCCAAGGTACTGGAAAGCGGTACAGAATGAGAAGACTGAGGTACTCCTTTCGCCATGAGAGAAGCTGACCAGATAGAGCGTATAGGCCGTAAAACCAAGTCCGTAGCCAACCTGCTCGATGAAGACGCAAGAAGCAATAAGTGGCAGGCTTTGCGACTGGACATAGCTCAGATAGACATAAACGATGTCGGGCAAAGTGATGCAGAGTACAAGCGGCCAAAGCATCTTTTTAAGGCCGAACTTCGACACAAGCCAGCCGCCAACGATGCCTCCACCAAGCAAGCCAATAACGCCTAAAGTGCCGTAAACAAAGCCGTATTGCACATCCGTGAGAGCCAAGCCGCCTTCTCCTATCGTTCGCTTCAGGAAGAGCGGCACAATCTTCGTCAGCAAGCCTTCAGGCAAGCGGAAAAGCAGGATAAAGAGAAGGGCTGTGAGGAGGTGTGGCTTCGTGAAGAAGACCTTCAGGGTAAGCTTAAAATCTTCCAACACAGAAAACTTCTCGCCCTTAGGAGTGTCGGAAGAGGGCTTAGGCAGAGCCTTCCAATGATAAGCCGCAAGCATGAGCATGAGGCCTGCAACGGCGAGGAAAGTGATGCTCCACGAAAGCGGAATGCTCATTCCACTCTTCTGCAACAAGCCTGCCAGCATGACGAGACCGCCCTGCCCTAGCACCATTCCGATGCGATAGAAGGTGTTGCGGAGACCTACATAGAGCTCCTGGTCTTTGTTGTCGAGGCCAAGGATGTAGAAGCCGTCGGCACAGATGTCGTGTGTGGCACTACTAAAGGCAATGAGCATGAAAAGAGCAAGCGAACTCTGTAGCCAGAAGTTCGTGGGCAGAGTGAAGGCAAGCAAGGCTAGCGCAGCACCGATGGACAACTGCATGGCAAGTATCCACCAACGCTTCGTCTTGATGCCATCGACGATAGGACTCCACAGCGGCTTAATCACCCAAGGAAGCCCCATCCAGCCCGTATAGAGTGTGATTTGCGTGTCAGTCAAGCCCATCTCCTGATAGAGGACGAGCGACATCAACATTACGGCTGCAAATGGCAACGATTCACCAAGGTAAAGACTCGGAATCCAGAGTAGCGGTTTTGAGGTTTTCATAAAATAATCTTTTATGGCACAAAGTTACACAAAAAAGCTGAGAACACAAAATGAAGACCGATTTTTGGCAATTAGAACGCAATTTTAAGCAAAATGCAGCACAGTGAAGTTTCAAACATAACGTGTAATGATTGGCAACATAACGTGTGTCGTAGGCCATTTTAACGTGTTATGTTTACGTTTTATGCTGCTTAAATCGGCCTTTTTTACGTGATTTTGAGCATTTCCTAAGTTGTGCATTTGCTAACCGACTGATAATCAATTGCACGTCTCAAAAAGTGTGACATTGTGACATTGTGACATGTGACATTAAGGTGGTTTCTGTTATCAAATCTCTTGAAATGCCCATCAGTAAAGGGATAGACTATAT